>PXDC01000145.1 GCA_003565135.1 Verrucomicrobiota bacterium | reverse complement strand
TGCCGTGGGGGTCGGCGGGGTCGTCGACGACGGCCTTGACGCCGGTCAGCGGCCCCCGCGTGATCCGCACCCGAACGCCTTTTTCCAGGGGAGGGCAGAGCTGCAGCTCCACGCCCGCGGCAAGCATGCGTTGGATGGCGTCGAGCTGCTCGAGGAAGCGGACTTCGTTTTCCACCGCGATCAACCGGACGACGTAGTCGCGCTGGTAGGCGTCGGCCTTGCGGTCCAACGGGAGGCGGCAGAAGACATAGCTGGGGAAGAGCGGTTTGGTGAACTTTTTTACCTGCTTCCGCTTCAGCCGGCGGTTGTTGTAGAGGTGGCTTCGCTGGTAGAGCGGCAGGTAATACTCGAGGTCGTGATCCGCGAGCAGGTCGGCGAAGCGCTTTTCACACCGGGGCTTGGTGTGGCAGACAAACCATTGGATCTTCCGGTTTTCAGCCGAACTCATGAGTGGCGGGAGATGCGGACGGCTAGCGTACGGCGGCGGCGCCGTTCAGCAGGTAGTCGAGCGCGGCGACATACCCGAAAAAGCCCAGACCGCTGATCACACCGGAACAGGCCGCCGCGGTGAGGGACTTCCGGCGGAATGCCTCGCGCCGGTAGATATTGGACAGGTGCACTTCGACGCAGGGCAGGGCGGCGCCCGCCAGGGCGTCGTAGAGCGCGACGCTGGTGTGGGTGAACGCGGCCGGATTGATGATGATTCCGGCCGTACCGCGTTCGGCGGCGGCGGCGATCCGGTCGATCAGGGCGCCTTCATGGTTGGACTGGAAAAAGTCGAGCCCGACCCCCCGGCCCTCGACGTGTCCCCGCAGGAGTTTTTCCAGGTCGGCCAGCGATTCCGATCCGTAGATTTCCGGCTCGCGCTTGCCCAGACGATCGAGGTTCGGGCCGTTGATGATGGCGATTTCTTTCATATGCAAGTCGTGAGCGCGAGCCCGGCAAAGGCGCCGGGCGAATGGGTCATGAAGCCACTTAGAACACGGCGGGGCGGAAACCTCAACCTCTTCTTTACAAAGGGCACCTGGTTTCGATGAACTCCCAGGGCAGGTTGAACTCCGCGGCGGCTTCCTCCGCGAGTGCCCGCACGCCGTGGGTCTCCGTTGCGTAGTGGCCGCAACAGTACAGATTGAGTCCCTCTTCCTGGGCCTGGTTGAAGACGTTTTGCTTGAGCTCGCCGGTGATCAGGGTGTCGATGCCGGCCGTTTGCAGGCGATCCACCGCTGAGGTGCCGCTGCCGGTGAGGATGGCCGCCTTTTCGATGCGGTCGGAACCGAATTCGACGGCGGTAAAGGTGTCCGGGTAATGTTTCCGCAGTCGGTCCCGCAACTCGGAACGGGGCAGCGACACCCGGGCGATCTTGGCGATGTCGTGCCCTTCGAACTCGAGGAAGGTGCCCTCGACGGCCAATCCGATCTGCCGGGCGAGGAGGACGTTGTTGCCGATCTCCGGGTGCAGGTCGAGCGGCAGGTGCGAGCCGTAGACGGCGCAATCGGCCTCCATCAGGGTGCGCATCTTCTCGTACTGCAAGCCCGTGATCGGAGGGACCGGGTTCCAGAACATCCCGTGGTGGACGATGAGGAACTGGATTCCCCGCTCGGCCGCTTCGCGGAAGGGCAACAGGCCCGCGTCGACCGCCGCGCCGATTTTGGTCACCGATCCCCGGTTGGCGAACTGAAGGCCGTTGACCGCACCGGGAAAATCGGTGATCTCCGGTCGGCGGGTGCGTGTGTCGCAGAAGGCGGCGATGTCTTGGAGCGAAACCATGGGGAGGAACCCTAAGCCGCCGAGTGGGCGGAAGGAAGGGAAAAATGGACGTATTCCCACTCAGCCGAAAACCGCGGCCATTCCCTCGGCGAAGCGCGCCGGCGGACGGACCGGGCGGCCGTCGTGGTTGAGGAAGGCGTGACGGGTGAAACCGTTGGCCACGGGTTCACCGTGGCGGGAAAGACGGTAGTCGATGCGGAAACGGAGCCCCGGCTTCTCGCCCAGGGTGGCCTCGACCGAGACGCGGTCGTCGAAGGTGACCGAGCGCAGGAATCGGGCGCCGACCTCGAGCACGGGCAGGCGGTAGCCGTCCCGTTCCATCTCCCGGTACGGGTAGCCGAATTCATCCATCATGTGAATCCGGGCCATTTCAAACCAGGTCACGTAATTGCCGTGGTAGACGATGCCCATCATGTCGGTCTCGGCATAGCGGACCCGGATTTCAATTTTTGATCGCAGCATATATGAAGGATGACCGCCGGACCGTTTCCGCGCCCGGCATAAGCGGCGGTCACGGCTTGAGCTAGTGAAACTTATAGCACCGGTGGCCCGATTATTTTTTCGCTTTTGGATTGCATTGCCGAGGGGAGGAACTTTTTCTGGTTCCTTTGTTTTGGCTTTTAAGTCTCATCCTCGAACACTTCGCCGTGCAAGAACTCATTTCCCGCAAGTCCTTTTTCCGAAAAACGATCGCCAGTGCCGCCGCCGTGTTTACGGGAGCGGGGCTGTGGGGCGGGTTGGCCCGCCGCCGTTCGGCCCCTGATCGCAAAGCTTCGATCCATCCACGGCGTGAGCGCCGGGCGGTCGCCCGCGGGTCGATCAAAACGTGACCGACCCGGGCGGGGCCGGATTCATTTTTCGCTTGCTCAATCCGAGGTTTGTTTTTTCGTGAGTCTCTTTCATTTTCCGCGCAGATAGATGTCCAGAATATTTCCAAAATGGTCCAATTCGGTTCCCCTGAAAGTCCTGGTGATTCTGGGCGTTCTCGGGGTGACGCTGGTGGTGTCGGTGACCTATTATTTCACCCCCAAATACACCCGGGTCGGTTACGCCCCGACCCAGCCGGTGGCCTTCGATCACAGCCTGCACGCGGGCCAGTTGGGCATCGATTGCCGCTACTGCCACACCCACGTGGAGCAATCCCGGCATTCCACCGTTCCGCCGACCTCGACCTGCATGAATTGCCACAACCAGATCAAGTCCGAGAGCGACGCGCTGGAACTGGTCCGGGCAAGTTACGAGTCGGGTGAGGCGATTCCCTGGGTCCGGGTACACCAGTTGCCCGATTTTACCTATTTCGATCATTCGGTTCACGTGAACCGGGGGATCAGTTGCTACGAATGCCACGGGCAGGTGAACGAAATGGAGGTGGTGCATCACGACCAGCCCTTCAGTATGGGATGGTGCCTGGAGTGCCACCGCGAACCGGAACGGTACGTCCGGCCCCTGGAAGAAGTCTATAATCTGGATTGGCGTCCCGAAAGCGAGGAGGCCCAAATTGAAATGGGCGTGGAGTTCGTCCACGACTGGAACGTCAATCCGCCCCTGAGCTGCTCAGCCTGTCACCGATGAAGCGAGTTGTTAAGCATCCCGAGCCGGAACCCGGCGAATTAACCGGGCCTAAGTACTGGCGCAGCCTGGACGAGGTGGCGGACACCCCCGGGTTCCGCGAATACCTTGAGCGGGAGTTTCCCGAGGGCGCCTCCAGCATCGAAGGCGTCGACCGCCGCCACTTCCTCAAGATCATGGCGGCATCGTTCGCCCTGGGAGGCCTGGGCATGGCCGGCTGCCGGCGTCCCGAATCCCACATCCTGCCCTACGCCGAGCAACCGGAACAGGTGATTCCCGGCCGTCCCCTCTACTACGCGACGTCGATGCCCCTGCGTAACGCGGCCGTCCCCTTGCTGGTGGAGACCCACCAGGCGCGGCCGACCAAAGTCGAGGGGAATCCCACGTACGCCCCGAACGGCGGCAAATCCGACCTCATTTCCCAGGCTTCGGTGCTCAATCTCTACGATCCCGACAGATCCCGGGGCCACGCGCGGGGCGACGAGGAGCTTTCGGAAGAGGATCTGGCCGCCGTGCTCTCCGATGTCGGCACCCGGTACGCGGAAAACGGCGGCGGCGGCCTGGCTTTCCTGGCCGAGGCCTCGAGTTCGCCTTCCCGGGCGGCGCTGGTGAAGGCCCTCAAGGAAAAATTTCCCGAGGCGGTCTGGTCGGAATATGAACCGGTCGATTCGGGATTCGCGGAAAAGGCCGCCACCCGTCTCGCGGGTGAGCCCGCCCGTCCCTATTATCATCCCGGCCGCGCGAAGCGTATTCTGGCCCTGGATTCGGACTTCCTGCACGAGGACGACGGCCACATTTACTATTCGCTCTCCTTCGCCGACGGACGCCGGGTTAAAGAGGCCGGAGATCCGATGAACCGGCTCTACGCGGTGGAGAGCACGTTCACCGTGACCGGCGGGATGGCGGATCACCGCCTGCGCCTGCCCACCTCGAAGGTCCCGGCGTTTGCCTTTCGCCTCGCGGCGCGGGTCCTCGCCGAACTGGGGGAGGCCCCGGACCTGGCGGCCGACCTCGAGAGCGCCTCGGCTGAGCTCGAGGTCGATCCGGCCTGGATCGACGAATGTGCCCGGGACCTGGTGGCCCACCGCGGCGAATCCCTGGTCATCGCCGGGATCCACCTCCCGGAGGAACTCCAGGCGGTGGTCCTGTTCCTGAATCAGGCGCTCGACGCTTTCGGGAACACCCTCGACCTGTTGGCGGTGGAGCAAAAGCAGGGCGTTTCCATTGAAGTCCTGGCTTCGAAGATTGAAGACGGTGATGTCAGCACACTTTTTGTTCTCGGTGGAAATCCCGCCTTTAACGCTCCCGCCGATTTGAACTGGCGGGAGTTGCAGTCGGGAGTCGACGAGGTGTTCCGTTACGGTTATTACCGCGACGAAACTTCGGACCGGGCCGATTATCACGTCAATGCGCTCCACTACCTGGAGTCGTGGGGAGACGCCCGCGCGGCCGACGGAACGGTGCTTCCGGTGCAACCGATGATTCTGCCCCTGTTCCCCGGGATGACCGAACTCGAGCTGCTCGGTCGAATCCTGGGCCGGGAGCCGCACGAGCCGTACGAAATCGTGTACGATACGATCACCGGAATGCGCTCCGGGGATGATGCCGAGCGGGTTTTCCGCCGTTTCCTGCACGATGGCCTGCTGGCCGAAAGCGCTTATTCCCCGGTGGACGGATCCTTGTCGGCGGGCGAGGTCCGGGAGATGCTGGCCGACTCGGAGTTTTCCCCGCCGGCGCTTTCGGCGGACAATCTCGAGGTTCGCCTGGTGCGGGATGCCTGTACCGACGACGGGCGTTTTCTCAATAACGGCTGGCTGCAGGAGTGCCCGGACCCGGTCACCAAGCTGGCGTGGGACAACGCCATTCTCGTCAGTCCCCGCCTGGCCAAGGAACTCCAGATCCTTCCCGGAGCCCCTGCGGTGGGAATCGTGCGTCGCAACCCCAACCGGATTCAGGCGGGGCGCCAGGTAGCCCCGGTGGCGGAGCTGGAAATCAACGGCCGCAAGGTGAAGGGGCCGGTTCACGTACAGCCCGGTCTGGCCGACCACACCGTGGTGATTTCGGTCGGTTTCGGACGCGAATTCGACGGCCGTATCAGCAAGGATGTCGGTTTCGACGCCTACGCCCTGAAAACGACCGGACACCCCCATTACGCCACCGGCGGCTCGATCATGATCGTCGGCAGCGAAACCATGCAACTCGCCAACGTCCAGGAACACTGGTCGATGGAGGGACGGGCCATCATTCGCGAGGCGAACAAGGATTATTACGACGAGAATCCGGATTTCGCCGCCCGCATGGGCATGGAATCGCACGCGCCCCCGAATCTCGGGCCCGATCCCGAGGCGCGTGCCGCGCCCCTGAGCGAACGCAGCCGGACCACGCCCCGGGGATATTCGCTCTACGAGCATCCCGAATTCGACGGCGCCCACCAGTGGGGCATGGCCATCGACATGAACACCTGTACCGGGTGTAACGCCTGCGTGGTCGCCTGCCAGAGCGAGAACAATATCCCGATCGTGGGCAAGGACCAGATCCTGCGGGGCCGGGAAATGCACTGGATGCGTATCGACCGCTATTTCTCCACCGGCACCGACGACGCCGGGGAACTGGCCGAGGATCCGCAGGTTTCGCTCCAGCCGATGCTTTGCCAGCACTGTGAAAGCGCTCCCTGCGAAACCGTCTGCCCGGTCAACGCGACCGTGCACGACGATGAGGGCCTGAACGTCATGGCCTACAACCGCTGTATCGGCACCCGGTATTGCGCCAACAACTGCCCCTACAAGGTGCGGCGATTTAATTTCTTTGACTGGAACGAACGCCAGATCGGCAAGTTTTACCACGGTCCGCTGGGTCCGAAAGGGATGAAGGAACTGCACAAGATGCAGAAGAATCCGGACGTCAGCATCCGCATGCGCGGGGTCATGGAAAAGTGCACCTTCTGTACCCAGCGTATCGAGGCGGCCAAGATCGACCAGAAGGCGAAGGCGGGCGCTTCTCCGGACATTGAGGTTCCCGACGGCACCATCCAAACCGCCTGCCAGCAGGCTTGCCCGACCAACGCGATTGCTTTCGGCAATATCGCCGATCCGGAAAGCGAAGTTTCGAAATGGAAAGCGCGCGACCGCGATTACTCCGTTCTCGGATACCTCAACACACGGCCGCGGGTCACCTACCTGGCGAAACTCCGCAATCCGAATCCGAACATGCCCGATTACGCCGAGCGACCGATGAGCGCACGGGAGTACTACTCCCGAAACTATCCGAACGGGGGGGCTGAGTAATGGTATCCCTCGACGAAACAAAATCGGTCAACGAAAGCCTTATCAAGGAGGCCCGGCCCGCCCGCGTGCCGCGCAAGAAGCTCGTGGAAAACGACCGGAGCTTCGACTGGATCACCGAGAAGGTTTGCGGCATCGTGGAGGAGAAAACCCCCACCTGGTGGTGGGTCTGCTTCCTGGTATCAGGCTTTGTCTCCCTCTTTACCGTTGCCGGTACCATCTATCTGATCAGTACCGGGGTCGGGGTCTGGGGACTGAACAATCCCGTGAACTGGGGCTGGGCCATCGTCAACTTCGTGTTCTGGATCGGTATCGGTCACGCCGGCACCCTCATTTCCGCCATCCTGTGCCTGCTCAAGCAGAACTGGCGAACGTCCATCAACCGGGCCGCCGAGGCCATGACGATTTTTGCCGTGGTTTGTGCGGGGATCTTTCCGCTCATTCACGTCGGACGGGTCTGGTTTGCCTGGTGGCTCTTTCCCATTCCCAACGCCAACGCCATCTGGCCGCAGTTCAAGAGTCCGTTGCTGTGGGACGTCTTCGCGGTATCGACCTACGGTACCGTGTCCCTGCTTTTCTGGTACGTGGGGATGATTCCCGACCTCGCCACCCTGCGGGACCGGGCCAGGACCAAGTTCAGGCAGTGGTTCTACGGTTTTTTCGCCATGGGCTGGCGCGGCTCCAACCGCCACTGGAACAATTACGAGATGGCCTACCTCCTCCTGGCGGGCCTGGCCACGCCGCTCGTTCTCTCGGTGCACACGATCGTTTCCTTCGACTTCGCCGTTTCCCTGATTCCCGGCTGGCACACCACCATTTTCCCGCCGTACTTCGTGGCCGGGGCGATTTTCTCCGGATTCGGCATGGTGTTGACCCTGATGCTGCCGCTGCGCTCCATCTACGGACTGCACGACCTGATTACGCAGTACCACATCGATTGTATGTGCAAGATCATCCTCGCGACGGGCAGCATGGTCGGGTACGCCTACGCGATCGAGTTTTTCATCGCCTGGTACGGCGCGAACGACTTCGAGAGTTTCGCCTTCATCAACCGGGCCTTCGGACCCTATGCCTGGGCCTATTGGATCATGATCACCTGCAACGTGATCTCCCCGCAGCTTTTCTGGTTCCGGAAGGTGCGTGAGAATCCCGCCGTGGTCTGGATAATCTGTATCTTCGTCAATGTCGGCATGTGGTTCGAGCGCTTTGTTATTGTGGTGACTTCCCTCTCGCGGGATTTCCTTCCCTCCAGCTGGGGTTACTACTCTCCCACGCTGACCGATATCATGACCTACGTCGGGACCTTCGGGATATTTACCTTCCTCTTCCTGCTCTTCCTCCGCTTCCTGCCCCTGATGGCCATGGCGGAAATCAAGGCGGTGACGCCGCAGGCCGACCCCCATCATAATTCAAAAGGAGGGAATCACTGAACATGAGTGACGAAAACACTTACGGTTTGATGGCATCCTTTGATACGCCGGGTGAGGTCATGCACGCCGCCGAAAAGGTGCGGGACGAAGGATTCAAGCACTGGGACGTGATCACGCCGTTCCCGGTCCACGGGATGAACGAGGCGATGGGGATCAGCCGATCCAGGGTTCCCGTTTTCACTCTCCTGGGCGGTGCGGCCGGTTTCTTCGGGGGGATGCTCATGATTTGGTACATGAACGCCTACGACTACCCGATCGTGGTCGGGGGCAAACCCATGTTCAGCCCGATGTACGCGTTTCCGGTCTCCTATGAGCTGACCATCCTGCTGGCTGCTTTCGGGGCCATTATCGGGATGTTTATTCTCAACCGCCTGCCCATGCACTACCACCCGGCGATGAAGCACGACGCGGTCGACCGGGCCTCCAACGACCGTTTTTATATTATCATCGAATCGTCCGACCCGAGGTTTGACGAAAAAACCACGACCGCCCTCATGGAGAAAATCGGCGGGAGCGACGTGACGAGAATCGAAGACTGATCATGCGTATTTTCTTCGCCATATTTGCCTTTTCGGTGGTGGTGCTGGTCTCGATACTGGGGTTCCGGGGATCACTCTCGGAACGGCCTCCCATTGAGATCTTTCCCGACATGGAGCGCCAGTCGAAATATAAAGCGCAATCGGAAAGCCGGTTTTTCGCCGACGGCCGCACGGACCGTCCCGTGCCCCCGGGAGTGGTGCACCGTCAGTACGACGACCCCGCGTCCAGCGAGCGACTGGACGACGATCATTACAACCGGGGCCGGGATTCGAACGGAGATTACGCCGAGGGCTTTCCCATGGTGGTTTCCCGTGCGGTCATGGAGCGTGGGCAGGACCGTTACCGGATTTTCTGCGGATCCTGCCACGGCGGAGTGGGCGACGGCCAGGGCATCACCGGTGAGTACGGCATGGTGGGGGTCCCGGACTTTAACACCGAACGGTTGCAGGATATGCCCGAAGGGGAGTGGTTCGAGGTCATTTCCCAGGGCCGGGGGCTGATGGGTGCTTACAAGGATAAACTTAACGTTGACGACCGGTGGGCCGTGATCGCTTACGTGCGCGCGCTGCAGCGGGCACGTCTGGGGACGGAAGAGGATGTTCCCGAGGACATGAGGGGAGAACTGGGACTATGAGCAAGGCGACCTCAGCGGATACTGCGGCGCCGTCGAAGGCGGCGGCTTCCGGCGACACCTGGAAGTTTCGCGCCCTCATTGTCGGGGGTGCCGGCCTGTTGATTACTTTGATCGGGCTTTTTGCCGGCGATCCGACCCGCGTGGGCCTGGGCACCTTGATCGCGCTGGTCTTCTGGCTGTCGATCGGTCTGGGCATGTGGTTTC
>PXDC01000256.1 GCA_003565135.1 Verrucomicrobiota bacterium | reverse complement strand
CTGGCGGCGTTCCGCCGGGTCCCGGGGAACTTCATCCAGTCGCTTTTGCAAGTGGGGAAGCCATTCGAAGAATTGCGATTCGTGGCAGGCCAGCATGTCGAGTTTTTCTTCGAACACATCGTCGACCGCAACGGCCACCGCCGGTTCGTGCGGAACCGGCTTCATGAACTTGTCCCAGGAAAGGAGGAATACCGCTTCCTTTTCCGGAACGGCCACCTCCGGACATTCCAACGGTACTGCGAGAAGGAAGGAAGCATCCTGCACCAACTGGGCCGTAGCCCGGTGATCCGCGTGGTAGTCACATAACCGGTGCGTGATGACGACGTCCGGATTCAATGAGCGGATCAATCGAATCAGGTGTTGCCGAATCTCAAGTTTTGGCTCCAGCTGGCAATCGGTGTACTCGAGAACCTGATATTCAAGGCCGCATGTTGCCGCCGCCCGCTGCGCTTCTTGCGCCCGTCGTTTGGCGGTTTGTTCCCGGGTCATTTCGTGGTGCCCGCCCGACCCGTCGCACATGGAGATAAACACGACCCGGTGTCCGGCCCGGCGAAGTTTGATCGCACATCCTCCGAAGAGGATGTCCGGATCGTCGGGATGGGCACCGATCATCACGTAGGTCCTAGGTTCCGGCATAATATTCAACCTTCAATCAAACAGAATGCGCGGGAGGAACTCGTGTTTGTGCCGGATCTCGCGAATCCGGCGCCTCCCGCAGGGCCGCATTCGAGGCGACTTGAACCGGCGATGCAACCCAATTCCCGCTGCCGGGATCATGAGCCTGTGCCTCGACGGGCTCGAACCGGACGCGGCCGTCTGCCTGGACGGTCCCGCCTCCGCGCTTTTCCGGGGTTGTAACGGCGTCATCACAGGACGAATACAGGTTCCCGGCGTGAGCGCCCACGCCTCCAGTCCCGACGGGGTAAGTGCGCTGGAAAAAGCCCTGGTGATTCGCGAGGCGCTCGAGGCTTTCCGGAGAGAACGGGCCGAAAAGACGCCGTCCGGCCTGTTCAACCTGGGCGTCCTTCGGGCCGGAAATCACCCGGCGATGGTGCCGTCATCAATTTCGGTTCCGGCGCGGGCACCGCTCACGCGCCGGATGAATACGTCGAGGAAGAGACCCTGGTGCGAAATGTGAAAATCCTGGCGGGAGTGATGGCTCGGTTTTTCCGTTCCGATGCGCCCGATTGAGTATGCCGGCCATCCGACGAATGACATCAGCCGACCTCGAATGGGCCGATTCGCGCTCGGTCGAGGCCTATGCGATGTTGCGGTCCGGCTCGCGGGTACTTTATTTGAGTCCCGCTGTGGCGGCGGATTTCCGATCGGGAAGGGAGGTGGCAACGAAGGTTCTGGAAGAAGCCGGCGGGGAAATGGTTTATGGGGACCTGCGGGAAGCGCAGGAAGAGATCCGTTCTCTTCTTGAAGCGTGGGGCTTGCAACGCCAGCAGGGGTGCGGACAGCTTATGATACGGCGGACAGCTACGCCCGTTCGGCCGTGGATTCAATATCCACTGCGCCGCCTGTTTTGGCGGATTGCAGGCCTGCCAAAAGAATTTCCGTCACATGCCTTGCTGCCCAGGCGTGGGATAGCGGCGGCGTCTTACCCTCGTCGATGCAGTCGAGAAAATGTTTGTGGGCGCTGCCGGGATCGTCCGTTAGTTCAAGCGGTTTGGAATCGACCGGCGCGTTGTCACGGTCCAGTGCGGTTGGGGTTAAAATTTTCGCGTCGACGCCCCCTTTTTGGGGCGCCTCGACCTTTGCCTGAGTGCCGTTGATACTGAGAGCCCAGGTTCTGGCCGGATCACACCAACTGGTTTCCACTGTGGCCAAAGCTCCATTCGCCATTTTCAGGATGAGACTGGCGGTGTCCTCAAGATCGGTCGGTTTGTCGAACGTCGAAGTCAAGGCGGTTACCCGCCGTGCCGTGCCCAGCAATGCCACCGCCTGTGCCACAGCGTAGACCCCCATATCAAAAAGGGCACCGACTCCCGCTTTTCTGGAGTCGAAGAACCAGAGTTCGTCCGTGGGTTCCTCGCCGAAAATGGACAACACTTCCCGGTAGTACACTTCCGGCCCCCCGTGGCTGGTTCTAACACGGGCGCTGGAAATTTTCCCGAGCATTCCCTCGTCGATCAAACGGCGAATGCTCCAGACCGGCGCTGAAAAATGCGGAAGGCACAACACGGTCCGGTCCGTTTGAGCCGCCGCGTCGACATAGGCGTTGGCTTCGACCATCTCTCCGCAGAGCGGCTTTTGCATAAAGACATGTTTGCCGGCCCGGAGTGCTTCCAAACCCCATTTGACATGCTGGGGATGGGGTGTTGCGACACAAACCGCATCGACCGTGGGATCCGAAATTACCGCGCCGTAGTCGGTAGTGAAATCCGGTACGTCGAACTTCTCGCACAACACCCGCAGCCGGGATTCCTTCCGGCCGCTCAGCAGGACCACCTCGCAACGTTCGTGTTCCGCCGTCAGTTCGGGTAGATGCATTTTTGCGGCGATTCCGCCCGCCCCGATGATTCCCACGCGGACCTTTTTCATAGGCATTGATTGAACAGGACGTTTTCGTCGGGTCAAGGTTTATGGCTGTCAGCGGTCGTCGCGCGGTTGAACCGTACGAAGTTTTCCCGCTTGTTGAGATACTCTTCGACCCGTATGCTTCGCACGGCACCCCCGACCGGGACCATCTTGAGGTGTCGGCCGTCACCGTGCCGGAAGGCGTTACGCGCGGGACCGGAGGAGGGAACGTTGCGAAATGAATCCGGCACGATATCGATGCTTCCTTGATTTGCGACAGGAGGCTCGAATGAGGGGAATCCTGAGGGGGAAGGTGGCGAGACCCGGAATCGAACCGGGGACACAAGGATTTTCAGTCCTCTGCTCTACCAACTGAGCTATCTCGCCTCGGAGATAAGGAAGCAAGCAAAAGCGATGGAGAAATCGACGTCAACTGCTTTTGCGGAAGATTTTCCGCGCCGGCGGGAAGCGGGCGGGGTTGACGGCGACGCCCGGTTCGGGAATACCTCGGTATTCACACTGTGGCCCGCACGGCACACCCGTACCGTCCGCCTCGCCGAAGCCGCATCACACCATTCCTGCCAATCGAGAGACGACCCGAACGCACGAGGGTCCCCACGAATCCGCCATGTCAGACGCCGTTCCGTCAGAACCGCTCCCCGTTCGGGGACACACCGGGACCATGCCGCTGCCGCAGTGGAATCAGGACGACGACCTGCTGCTTCTCGAGCCGGCCGTTCCCGCCCTCTATCTCAAGCTGTTTGCCGGCGTCAGCGCCGTCATTTTCGCGGTCCTGGCCGCGTTGCTCCTCCTCCTGGGCACGGTGGAGGAAACCTTCCGCCAACACCGCACCAATCTCCTTTTCCTCTTCCTGCTGCTTTCGCCGGCGGTGGGTTTTTTCCTGGCCACGCTCCTTAACCGGACCTACAGCGCCCTCTGGGGTTCGGTCTTCTTTCGGCGCGACACCGGTACCGTGGTGAAACGGCGCTGGAACGACGGGTTTCGCGCACCGCTCGACCGGATGAAAGCGGTCCAGCTCTGTACCGAATCCGACGGCCGCAGCCAGCTCAACCTGGTCCTGGCCTCCCCGGAGGGCGGCATCGACCGCCGCTTTCTCTTTCATCACACCAACCGCGCCTACCTCGCGGAGCTGGGAGAAATGCTTGCCCGGGAGTACAACCTCGATTTTCTTGAAAGCGACCGACCATGATCACCGTCGCCAAATACTCTTCCCGGGAGGAAGCCTACATTGCCAAAGCCCTGCTGGAAGCAGCGGGGATCCAGGTTTTTATCGACGACGCCCAGTTCGCCGAAACCAAAACCATCGACATACGGATCCCGGAATCCCACGCCGAGCAGGCCCGCTCCATCCTGGCCGACCGGGAGGAAACCATTCACGGGGTAGAGGGAAAAACCGGGCCCCACGGCAACCCCAAGGGAGAATTCAAGGACATTCTTTTGTTCATCAAGGGCGGGGGACTCTGGATCTTCGGCTACGTCCTGCTGGCCCTGATCCTTCGCGTCTTCGGGGTGATTCTTCCCATGAATCCCCTGTCGCTCGGTCTCGTTTTCCTCGTCGGCGGGTTGATCTCGCTGATTTTTGGCGGCCCCCGCGGACGCTCTTCCCGGTCCCACTGAAATGGCGGCCGTACTGACAGCCGACCGCTGGGAGGATTACGCCCTGCTCGACTGCGGGGACGGCATGAAACAGGAACGTTGGGGCGGGCACGTCCTGATCCGGCCGGACCCCCAGATTATCTGGCCCCGCCGCTCGGGCCGGACGTGGGAGCACTACGACGCGATCTATCATCGCAGCTCGCGCGGGGGAGGGCGGTGGGAATACCGCACCCGGCTTCCGGAGGAGTGGACCGTCCGTTACGGCGAACTGAAATTCCGGATACGCCCGACCAATTTCAAACACACCGGCCTGTTCCCCGAGCAGGCCGTGAACTGGGACTGGTTTTCGCCGCTCATCGCCGGCAGCGGCCGCCCGGTGGAGGTTCTCAACCTCTTCGGGTACACCGGCGCGGCCACTATCGCCGCGGCCAAAGCCGGCGCCGCCGTCTGTCACGTCGACGCCGCCAAGGGGATGGTCGACTGGTGCCGCCGCAACGCCGAACTCTCCGGGATGAGCCAGGCCCCCATCCGCTACATCGCCGACGACTGCCTGAAATTCGTCCGGCGCGAAATCCGCCGCGGCCGCCGTTACGACGCGATTATCATGGACCCGCCCTCGTTCGGCCGGGGAAAGGGCGGAGAGGTCTGGAAACTGGAGAACGACCTCTGGCCCTTCCTGCGGGAATGCCGGAAACTGCTCTCCGACCGGCCCCTCTTTTTCCTCGTCAACGCCTACACCGCCTACCTTTCTCCAACGGTTCTTATCAATCTTCTCGGCGAAGCCCTCGGCGACAACGTGGGGAGGGGAACGCTTTCCGCGGGCGAAGTCGGGCTGCCGGTGCAGAGCGACGGCAAGATTCTTCCCTGCGGGATCTACGCGCGGTGGTGTGCCCATTGACAACCGGTGCGGCTGAACGTTGGACCTTGAATTTTCACCGGACCTGATCCTGTTTAAAGCGAAACCCATTCCTGCGATGCACTCCGATTCTCTTCATTTCCTTCCCCGCCCGCGCGACGTACGATTTGGTCACGGTATCGTCGACCTCGACCTCGCCGGCACCGTCGTTATTCCGGACGGCCTGGACGCCCGTTTTTCCCGGGCGGTCGCGCGGTGGACCGAGGCGTTGGCGCGGGAAACCGGGCGTCGCCCGCGGGTGGCGGCGGGGATTTCCGACCGGCAGGCGCCGTGGCTCCGGCTCATCCTGACCGGCGGCGACCTCCCGTCCCAGGGCTACCGCCTGCAGATCGCTTCGGACGGCGCAATACTCGAAGCACCCGACGCGATCGGCCTTTTCCAGGGACTCCAGACTCTTCTGCAACTCCTGCGGCAGACGGGCCCCCGCGTCCCGGAACTCACCATCGGCGACCACCCCGATTTTCCCAATCGTGGATACATGATCGACGTCAGCCGGTGCAAGGTCCCGCGAATGGCCACCCTTTACGCGCTGGTCGACCGGTTGGCGGAATGGAAAATCAACCAGCTCCAGCTCTACATCGAACACACCTTCGCCTTCTCCGGGCACGAAGTCGTCTGGGGGGAGGCCTCACCCTTTACGGCGGAAGAAATCCTGGCCCTCGACGCATATTGTCACGATCGATACATCGAGCTCGTTCCCAACCTCAACTCGTTCGGTCACCTGGAGCGCTGGCTGCGCCACCCCGAATACTACCCCCTGGCGGAATCGCCCGGCGGCTTTATCGACCCGTGGAATAAAAAACGTCCCTTCGGCAGCACGCTCAAACCCAACGACGCCAGTCTCGCCTTTCTCGACGCGCTCTACCGCGAATACCTGCCGAATTTCTCCAGCCGCAATGTCAACATCGGCTGCGATGAAACCTGGGAGCTGGGGCAGGGATGGAGCCGCCCCCTGGTGGAGGAAAAAGGGACGGCCCGGGTCTACCTCGATTTTCTTCTCAAGATTCACCGCCTGGCGGAAAGCCACGGGCGGCGGGTGCAGTTCTGGGGCGACATTGTCCTCAAGCAACCCGAGCTGGTCCGGGAGCTTCCCAGGTCAATCACGGGAATGATCTGGGGCTACGAAGCGGATCATCCCTACGAGGACAACTGCCGCGCCTTCCAGGAGGCGGGGATTCCTTTTTACGTCGTGCCCGGAACATCGTCCTGGAAAACGCTCACCGGCCGCACCGACAACGCCCTGGCGGCCATCCAATCGGCCGCGATCAACGGCCTGCGCTTCGGGGCGCAGGGACTCCTCGTCACCGAGTGGGGGGACGCCGGTCACCACCAGTTTCCCGCCATCGGGCTTCCCGGCATCGCCTGGGCCGCGGCCGTCGCCTGGTGCGTGGACTCCAACCGGGACCTTCCCCTGGCCGCCGCGCTCGACATCCACCGCTTTGGCTCGCCCGACGCCGGGCTGGCCGTCCCCCTGCTGGACCTGGGCCGGGTACACCGCCTGACCGGAAAGACGTTCCCGCAAAGCACCCTCTTCCATCAACTTCTCTTCACACCGGGCCCGGACCTGGGGGAAACCCTCGAAGGCGTTTCCCCGGAAGCGCTCCGCACCTGTCTCGAAAAACTCGACGAAATCGAAAGCGCTCTGAAAGCCGCGTATCCAAGGTGCGGAGACGGTCCGCTCCTGCTCCGGGAAATCGCCCTCAACCTCCGCATGGCGCGGCACGGCATCCGGCGCGGGCTGGCCCACCTGTCTTCCGGTACTCCCGAATGGCGACCGCTGCACCGGGACTTGCGCGAAATCACCGGAACCTTCGAGGCGCTGTGGCTGGCCCGGGCCCGTCCCGGGGGCTTGCACGAGAGCTCGGGTTACCTCCGCGCCATCACGGCCGAATACCGGGACGCCCTCATCGCCGAGGATCCCCCCGAAGAGCCGGGGCTATGATCCCCCCCCACAATCCCGCTCAACCGCCGCGCATGCGTTGAAGGATCCGGACCACACCCTCGATCGGGGATTCGCGGACGGGGGTGAGGGACCAGTCGGGCGTTTCGACGGCCGCGATTCGCCCGATCGCTTCGATCGACAAAGCCTGCGTGAGAATGGGGCCGCTCAGCCCGCAGGGAACCCCGCCGGGCAGATCCAGTTTTCGCGCCACATCGACGGCGAGGGAAAAAAGCTCGGTCACGCTCGCCCGAATCACCTCCTCCGCCCACCGGTCGCCCTGTTCGGCCGCCGCGAAAACCTTTGGAGCGAAACCGCTGATCAGGGCATTGCGGTCCTGGCGTTCGTAGAGAGAGCGGGTGATCGCCTCGTACCCGTCCAGTCCCGTGACGGAACGCATCGCCTCGGCCAAGGGGGTGGGCGGATACCAGCCCTGAAGCTGAAACAAGGCCAGCCGCATGCCCCGCCGCCCGATGTCGAACCCGCTTCCGGAGTCGTCGAACAACCAACCCTGACCGCCGGCCCAGTGGGTATTCCCTTCGGCATCGCGCGCGGAGACAAACGACCCGGTTCCCCCGTGCACCACCAGTCCGGGGCGCCCGCCCGTCGCCAGCTCCAGGACCGGGACGATATCGCCCAGGACGTCGACCTGGCCGAATCCCTCAAGCCCGTTCCCGAATTCATTCCAGGAAAATCGGTCGCCCGCCATGCACAGGAGGGTTCGCTCGACACATCCGGCCGGATCCTTCACCCCGGCCTTGGCCACCAGGTCATGCAAAGCCCGACGGGTCACTTCCCAGGCGCGCTCGCTGCCCAGCTGGTTCGGATTCGATCCCCCGGCGCGGTGCCGGGCCACCTGCCGCCCATCGGCGTCCAACAGCACGAGCTCGGTCTTGGTTCCGCCACCGTCGACCCCGATGGAAAACGGCTGCTTCACGGATTCGCCCATCGGTGCGGGAAACAACGGGCTTCCCCATCGCGGCCGCCCGGCAGATTCCTTGAATAGTGAGGTTTCATGGGGGAAAGGAAAGGGCAATGAACCGACAAGAAGCAGCCTTGTCGAGTCCCGCTTTGGTCGACGGTTCTTCAGGTATTGCGTCCCGTTGCCGGATCACGGGGAAAAACGTTTGAGCCGCAGGGCGTTGGTCACCACGAAAAGGCTGGAAAGCCCCATGGCGGCGGCGGCGAGCATGGGGGAGAGAAGCCAGCCCCACAGCGGGTAGAGCACGCCGGCCGCGACCGGAATAAGCGTCGTGTTGTAGGCGAACGCCCAGAAGAGGTTCTGCTTGATGTTGCGCAAGGTCGCCCGGGACAGGGCAAGAGCGACGGGCAATTTGCCGAGGTCCTCCGACATGAGGACAACCCCGGCGCTCTCGATGGCGATGTCGGTTCCGGCACCGATCGCGATGCCCACGTCGGCCTCGGCCAGGGCGGGTGCGTCGTTGATGCCGTCACCGACAAAGGCCACGCTCCCGTGGCGGCGCCGCAACGCCCGCACCGCTTCCGCCTTCCCGTCCGGGAGCACTTCCGCCATCACATCGTCGATGCCCAGCCGCTCGGCCACGGCCTCCGCCGTCCGCGGCTGGTCCCCGGTGATCATGACCACGGTCACCCCGCTGCGCTGCAGCGCCGTCACGGCCCCGGCGGCGGAATCCTTCAAGGCGTCCTCCACGGCCAGCACGGCCGCCGCCCGGCCGTCGAGAGCGACAAAGACCGGGGTTTTGCCCGCGTTCGCCAGCCGGTCGGCCACGGCCCCGAGTTCCCCGGCTTCAATGCCGGCTTCACCCAGGTACCGCCGGCTTCCCACCCGCACATCCCGGCCTTCGACCCGGGCCTCGATCCCGAACCCGGCCGCGGCGTTGAATCGCTCCGCTTCGGGCCAGGTGAGACCGTCGGCGCGCGCGCGCTCCACCATGGCCGCGGCCAGGGGGTGTTCCGAACCCGATTCGGCGGCGGCCGCCAGCCGGAGGACATCGTGGCGGGAGAATCCCCCCGCTACGTCGATATCGGTCAATTCCGGTTTGCCACGGGTCAGGGTTCCGGTCTTGTCCACCGCCAGGCAACGGATTTCCCGCAACCGCTGAATGGCCTCGCCGGACCGGAAGAGGATCCCGTGTTCGGCCGCCTTCCCCATCCCCACCATCAGTGAAGTCGGCGTGGCCAATCCCATGGCACAAGGGCAGGCGATAATGAGCACCGCCACCGCGTTGACCAGGGCAAACGTCAGGGCCGGTACCGGCCCCAGCCACATCCAAACAAGGAAGGTGAGGGCGGCAATCGCCATCACTACCGGGACGAATACCCGGACTACCCGGTCGACCAGCCCCTGGATCGGCACCTTGCTCGCCTGGGCGCGCTCGACCATGGCGATGATGCGGGCCAGGACCGTATCCCGGCCCACCCGCGTGGCCCGGTAGCGGAAACTGCCGCTGGTGTTGAGGGTGCCCGCCGCGATACCGTCGCCGGCCTGTTTTTCCACCGGCAGCGGCTCGCCGGTCAACATGGATTCATCCACCCAGGAAGACCCGGAAACGACCTCGCCGTCGACCGGCGGTTTTTCGCCCGGACGGACCACCAGGGTGTCGCCGATTTCCACCTCACCGACCGGGATCGTCACCTCGTCGTCCCCCCGTATTACCCGCGCCTCCGGCGGCTGCAGGCTCATGAGGCGGCGGATGGCCTCGCTGGTGCGGCCCTTGGCCAGGGCCTCCAGGTACCGCCCCAGCAGCACCAGCGTAATGATGACCGCCGAGGCTTCGAAGTAGACGTGCACCGCCTCCTCCGGCAGGAGTCCCGGCAGGAAAACCGCGACCGACGAGTAACCCCAGGCCGCGGTGGTTCCCAGGACCACGAGCGAGTTCATATCGGGACTTCCCCGGAGAAGCTTCGGTCCCCCCAACCGGTAAAAACGCAGGCCCGGACCGAATTGGACCAGGGTCGCCAAAACAAAGAACAGGAGGAGGAGGGCGTCCCGGGAAACCGCCTCCTCCAGGACGCTTCCGAAGGCCGGAATCACCATCGGGCCCATGTCCAGCAGGAATAAAGGCAGGGTCAACGCCGCCGCCACCCAGAGATTCCGCCGCAGCTTCGCCGACTCGTCCGCGGCGTGTTCGCCTGCGGCCCGGTGGACGGATTCCGACAGAGGGTAGCCGGCGGCAGCAGCCGCTTCCTTCAAACCTTCGGCTTCCATCACCCCGTCCAGGTACCGAACGGTCACCTCCTCCGACGAAAGATTCACCGACGCCTCCAGCACCCCGGGCCGGGCCTTCAGCGCCTTCTCCACCCGGCCGGTGCAAGAGGCGCAACTCATGCCCTCCACCCGGAACACCCGTTCCGACTCGATCGGGGGAAAACCGGCACCCCGGAGGTTTTCCGCCAGGCCGGACCAGTCGACCGACCCGGCTGCGGCGGTCCCCCGCAGGCGGCCCGTGACGAAGTCGGCCGACGCCCCCGCCACCCCCGGCACGTCCCCGGCAACCCGTTCCACCCGCCCGACGCACGAGGCGCAGCTCATACCCTCCACCGGAAGAGTGAATTCATCCGCTCCCGGGGTCCGTTTCCCTGTTTCCGTTGTCATCATTCGTCCTTTAATTCACGTATCCGCCGTTCCCGGGTCCCTACGACGACCGGCGGAAAAGAATCTCCATGATTTCGTCGTAGGTTTTGCGGGCGGCGTCGGCGTCGCCCGATCGGAGCGCGCGGGTCACACAGGTCTCCAGATGGTTGCGGGTCACAACCTTACCCGTCGAGCGCAGGGCGCTTTGCACCGAGGCGAGCTGGTTGAGTAAATCCGCGCAATAGTCGTCCTCCTCCACCATGCGTTGCAACCCGCGCACCTGTCCCTCGATCCGTTTCAGCCGCCGCAGCAGGTCCCCCTTGATGTCCGTTTCCATCCCCTATAGTATACCCCCCTAGAGTATATTTCAAGGACGAATCTTTCTTTTTTCCGCCGGCGATTCAGCGCCGGTCGCGGAGCAACTCGACCGCTTCCGCGCCCGGGACGGCAAACCGGGTGTTTCCCGGTTCCAGGTACAGGGCGGTCATTTCCCGCCAGCCGTCCCGGAGTTTGGCCACGAGCCGGTACCGTCCCGCCTCGGACACGTCCGCCCCCCACTGGTCATCCTCGAGCTTTTCGCCCACCACCGGCGCGGGGCGCCAATCGCCCGGCCGGCCGGGGTGGGTCGCCTGCCCGGTGCCGGCCACGTCGTAAAACGCCTCGATTTCATCCGGGTAAACCTCCAGCACGCCGCGGCTGAACCACAGGACGTGTCCCCCGGCACGCGAATCGCGGGTTAACGCGAGCTTTTTGTGCAGTTCCTCCCAGGGGGTATCCGGACCGCTTCCCACGATGCGGATCCCGGCCAGCAACGCCCGCCGGCGCCCGCCGATCGCTTCGAGCTGATCCCGCCAGCCGTCCTCGAAGGCGGAAAACCCCTCCCGGTAAACCTGGGGAACGAATTCATCGAACCACCCCTCGTAGGCCCAGGCGGGCCAATCGCAGGCATAATTCTCGAAGCTCCAGGGATAGGGGGCGGGGCTTACCGACACGAGCAGGTCGGGGCGGGCTTCCCGCAGGGCGCGGTAAAAGTCGCCGGCAAACTCGGTCACTTTATCGGCCCGCCACTTGAGCCAGTCCGGGTCCCTCGGATTGTCCGGCGGTTGCTCGCCTCCGTGTTCGGCGGCATACACCTCGCGGGTATAGGCGTCGTAGCCCATCGTGTAGTGCGGCCACGCCAGCCGGTCGTCGAGCTGAACGCCGTCGAGGTCGTAGCGTTCGACGGCGTCGAGCACGAGGCGGATGAGAAAAGCGCGAACCTCGGGATGGACCGGATTCATCCAGATAAACCCGTTGGGGGCGACGAGATTTCCATCGATATCCTCGCTCAGCCATTCCGGTTTTTCGCGCACCAGCCGATTGTCCGTTCCCGCGTGGGCGGCCATAAATCCGTATTCAAACCAGGCGAAACAGAGCAACTCATTCCGGTGGGCCTCGATCAGGGCCTCCCCCAGGAGATCGCGCGGCCCGCGTTCCCCCGCCAGCAGATCGGGGTGGCGGTCGACGCCCAGCGTATCGTCGAGGGTGCGCGAGGGAAATTGGGTGTATCCGTTTTTCCACGCTTCCACGTAGACCGTATTCAGTCCCATCTCCCGCAGTCGCCGCATGGATTCGGCGGTGGCCTGCGGGTTCGCCAGGGCGTCGTTGGCGGTTGTGGTCAGCCAGGTTCCCCGCACCTCGCCCGCGGCAACCGGCGCCGGGAACATGAGGGCCGCCCCGAACCCGATCGCCCCGAACGCCAGCAGGAACCGCCCGCCGGCGATACACCCGGCGACTGCGCCCCGCCAGGTGGCCCACGGTTTCATGGTCATAGAATGTTTGGATTCGGCAGGCATCGGGAACGGGCTGGCCATCACCTGCAAAAGACGCTCAAAAAACCCGCAATCGCAAATCCAAAACACGATGCGGCCGGTGATTTCCGTGATTGCTTCGCCCACCGGAAAACCTTTGAGTGCGCTCATGCCTCAAAAACTGAAAGTGGGCCTTATCGGCGCCGGCGGCATCATGCGGGCCGCGCACCTCAATCCCGGCTGGCTGGCCGTTCCGGACTGCGAACTGGTGGCGGTGTGCGACAACAACCGGGAAGCGGCGGCCAAAATGGCCGAAGACTTCAAAATCCCGAACATTTTCGCCGATCATCGCGAGCTCCTGAAGATCGAGGAAATCGACGTGGTCGACATCGCCACCCCGAACGTCTTCCATGCTCCCATTACCATCGAAGCGTTGCGCGCGGGCAAACACGTTCTCTGCGAAAAACCCCTATCGACCACCACCGCCTCGATCCGGGCCATCGAAGAGGCCGCGGCGGCGGCCGGGCGCCTGGTCATGACCGGGCAGAACCAGCGCTACACCCCGTCGGCTGTCGCCATCAAAAACTTCCTGCACGAACGCGATCTCGGCCACGTCTACCACTCGCGCATTCACGCCGTGCGCCGGAACCTCATGCCCTCCTCACCGAGCATGATAGACAGTGCTTTGAGCGGCGGCGGTCCCTGCATGGATATCGGCGTCCACGCGCTCGATCTCGGCCTCTGGCTGATGAACTTTCCCCGGCCGGTCCGGGTCACCGGCCGGTTGATGGTGAACTTCGCCCGCGATCACGACCTTCCCGGGGGCTGGGGGGAATGGGATCGCGAACGGGTGACCACGGAGGATTTTGTTTCCGCCTTCATCCACTTCGAAAGCGGCGCGACCATGGTTCTCGAAGCCTGCTGGCTCCAGCACCAGCAGGAGTCCCAGGATTTCAGCGCCCGTCTGTTCGGAAGGAAGGGGAGTGTCGAATGGCCGGGAGGTGAGTACGCCTCCGCCGTCAACCGGGTCCTGGTCGACAGCCGGATCGTGCCGGCCACGGGTCTGCAGAAACCCCATACCGAGGAAATCCTCGCCTTTGTCGCCGCTATCCGGGAGGGAAGACCGTCACCGGTGCCGCCCGACGAGAGCCGCCGGGTGATCGAAATTCTGGAAGCCGTCTATGAATCGGACCGGCTGAACCGCGAGGTGAAGTTGCCCCTCGCAACCGCTGAAGAAGCGGACGAAACGCCCGGGATCAGGGCGGGTTCACCTTGAGCGGGGTGCCCCCGGGATCCTCGGCGCAGCAGTCCGGGAGATAGCGGTCGTACAGGAATTTGAGCACCCCCTGACGTTCCCGCGGGCCGTCCACACGGGCGTACTCGAAGCCGCAAACGTAATCCGACACCTGCTCGGCAATACAGCGGTTTTCCTCTTTCGGCGACAGGTGCTGCAGGAGCCGCTCCTCCAGGTTATCCGCCGCCCCGGCGAAGAAGCACCGCCATTTCCGGCTCTTCATGCGCACCCAGAGCAGGTAAACACCGCCCTCCCGGGGTACGTATTCGTGAACCTCGTTCTCCGTGAAATCACGGTGAAATGCCGACCAGTGAACGTTCATGGTTGTCATCCGCAACTCCCGGACGACCCGGGGGGAATCCGGATGACCGGCATCCTCGCAATCCCGTCGCCCTTGTCAAGTCCCCGAATTGCCCCCGGACATTAATACATTGCCAACCTCTCGCCGGTTGTGCAAAAGTCTCCTATTTAAGCGGTTTCCTCTCCAATTCGCCGGACCGCTATAACCCAGGGGATTCCCAGGAGCTTCCATGTACCAGATCACCTTCAGCGAACAGAGCATGCGCGAGCTCGCCAAGATGGACAAACGCGATCAGATGCTGCTACTGGAACCGATCAGCAGCCTGACCGCGGAACAACTGGCCCATCCCCGCGAGCCGCTGGGAAAATTTCACCGGGAAGGGGTGACCTATTACCGCCTTCGGGCCGGCAATCACCGCATTTATTTCGAAATCCGGGGCGAGACCATTTACAGTCATTACATCCTCGACAAGAACTCACTGGCCGACTTCGTTTTCCGCACCAAGCTGCCGATTTCGGACCAGCAGATGGTCGAGCAACACCAGTCATTCTGGAAGTACCTCGAAAGCCTCAAAAAGTAGCCTGCCGTCGAGGCCCCCGCGCGATGAGCGATTCCGATTCCAACAAGGAGATTTTCGAAGCCACCCGCGCCAGCAGGATCTACCTCCTGCCCAACCTGATGACGGCGGGGAATCTCTTCTGCGGTTTCGTCGCGGTCATCAAGTGCATCCAGGCGCAGACGGCCAGCATGATCGGAAAGGACGAGATTTCCGCGCTTTATTACGCTCACGCGGTGGGTTTTATTCTCGCCGCGGTCATATTCGACGCCCTCGATGGTCGCCTGGCGCGCCTCGGCGGCCGGGAATCCCTCTTTGGCAAGGAGTTCGACTCGATCGCCGACATCGTTTCCTTCGGCATCGCGCCGGCCCTGATGGTATTTCTATTGATCCTTTCACCCACCGAAGAGTACCCGTTTTTCCAACGCATCGGCTGGTTCATCGGGTTCGTTTACCTCCTGTGTGCGGCGGTTCGCCTGTCGCGGTTCAACGTCATCACCCACCCGGCCGTCTACTCCCGTTCGCGCAACTACCAGACCAAGGATTTTATCGGCCTGCCCGTCCCCGCCGCCGCCGGAACCATCGCCTCCCTTGTCTTTTTCCTCAACAGCCACGAGCTGCAGCGCCTGTCCATCCTGCTGCCGGTCCTGATGCTGCTCATCGCCTACCTCATGGTCAGCACGATCCAATACCCGAGCTTCAAGGAGATCGACTGGACCACCCGGGCCCGGACCCGAACCTTTATCCTCATCTTCGCCATCGGGGTCCTGCTCTTCCTCTGGCGGGAAAACGGCCTGGTGCTCGTGTTTCTCGGGTACATTTTTTACGGGATGTACACCCATTTCAAACGGCAATCGGTACGGATGGAGAAAATCCGGCAATGGCGGGAAAACCGGAAAGCGCGCAAAAACGGTTCCGAATTACCTGCGAACAATCCCCGGAATAAAAATGAATAAGTTCTCCCGTGTTAAAAAAAACCCGATTCCTCTTTTTTTCCCGAAAGTTACTGACAGGCCCGACCGGGTTCCCCGCCGCCCGCGGCAAGGCTTCCCGGGAGTCATTGCCGTTTTTCACAACCCTTAATAAGAAGATGAATTTAAAGACTCTTTCTCTCTATTATTCCGGACAGTTAAATCTTGTTGTCACTTGAAAAGATTTTCCGCTAACTAGGCCTCCAGCATGAAATTCAAAATCAACCGCGATCATTTTAGCGTTGGTCTCCAGCAGGTTCTCAACGTGGTGGGCTCCCGGGCGACGATGCCGATCCTCAGCAACGTTTTGATCGAGGCCGCCGAGGGGCATATTTCCCTCAGCACGACGAACCTGGACATGGGAATCCGCTGCCGGATCAAGGCGGACATCGAGCAACCGGGGGCCATCACCCTGCCGGTTCGCCGCCTCGCGACGATCATTCGCGAGCTGCCGAACGTCGACGTCTCGATCGATGCGGGCTCCACCCACCAGACAAAGATCGCGTCGGGCGGGTCCACGTTCCGGATCATGGGGATCGGCCAGGAGGAATTTCCCCCGCTGCCGACCTTTTCGGACGAACGTTCCTTTGTCATGGGCCAGGAGGATCTCGTTCGCATGCTCAAGAGTGTTTCGTACGCCCAGTCGAGCGATGAGACCCGCTACATCCTCAACGGGGTCTATTTCAGTTTCCAGGAAGGAAAACTCACCCTGGTGGCGACGGATGGGCGCCGGTTGGCCCTGATCGGACGGGAATTGGATTTTCCGGCCGAGCATGCGGGGAACATCATCATACCCGCCAAAACGGTCACCGAACTCCTCCGTCTCCTGGAAAAGGGCAAGGACGTCAAAATCGCCTTCAACGACCGTCAGGTTGCCTTCGAGATCAACACGGAGAACGAGAAAGAGGGCCTGGCGGACAGTATCTACCTGGTTTCCAAGATCGTGGAGGGGAGTTATCCCAATTATCAACAAGTTATTCCCAAGGAGACCCACCAGCGCATAAAACTCGACCGGGAACTGCTTTTGCAATGCGTCCACCGGGCGGCCCTGGTGACCAGCGAGAAATCGAATACGGTGCGGATCAAAGTGGCCGATAACCGCCTGGAAATCACCGCTTCCAGTCCGGATTTCGGGGAATCCCATGAATCGATCGCCATCGAGTACGCGGGACCTGAAGTTCAAGTCGCTTTTAATCCGCAGTTTATGATGGATCCCCTGAAGGCGCTGCCGCACGACGAGGTCTACCTGGAAATCAAGGACGAACTGAGTCCGGGTGTCTTCAAGACCCTCGACAATTTTATTTGTGTGATCATGCCGCTGCGTTTGAACTGACCCGCCGACTTCGTGTCAATGTAGCGGGCGCCGCGTTGGAAAACGCGCGTGCCGGACGGGGTTATTCACGATGGACGTACTGGCGTATTTTATCATTTTCGGAGCCGCGCTCTCGATGTCGGCGGCCTGGTGGAACAGCCGGCGGGCGTCGCCGGTGCTGGCTATTTTCAACCGGTGGTTGCGCTGGGTGTTTTTTTCTCTCGCAGCGGCTTATCTGATGCACGCATTCGGTTGGAGCGACCGTCCTTACTGGGTACTGGCGGCGACGGTTTTTATGGTGTGGTTTCTCCTGGAGACACTCTATAATTGGCTTGCGATTAGCACTTTAAGTAAAAGCGATATCCCCTTGTTCCCGCGTTTCTCGGCCAATGACAGCGGCCAGGAATGGCCCATGCAACAGCGGTTGACCCTGGTGCGGGACTGGCTGGCGGAGAACGGGTACAAGAAAGTTCAGGCGGTGCAGGCGGATCTCGGCATGGGCCTGAAGATCCGCAGTTGTGTCTACGAGGACACCGAGCGCAGGATCCGTCTCCAGGTGGTGTTCATTCCCAACCGCACCGGAAGTGTGTCCGCCTGTTACAGCCTGGCTTCGCAAACGGAGGGGGGGACGCGCCTGGTGACGGACAATCTGTTTCTTCCCTTCGGGGGCTTCTACCCGGAAAACTGGCGGGTGGAACGGCGTCCGTGGACCCGGTCGCTGGTCCGGCTGATCCGAAAACACCGGCATAGACTGGAAACCTGTCGTGAGAACGTGGTTCCGTTTGCATCGGACCCGGTGGACGAATTGAATCACCAGCAGTCCGTGCTCGAGAAGGTCAACACCGAATTGGGTTTCCTGATTCCCCACCACCTGCGCGACGAACAAGGTAAGATAACGCGGGAGGGACGTTACCGGGTCTGGAAGGAAGTCTGGATGCTCAGTTATCTCGGGGCGACGAACCGGTATTGATTTTGGATTGAAACAACCGGTCCGGTCCGGCTTTCTCTTACCGGTACCGGGCGGTGTTGTGTTTCGAAAATCTTCGGCCTGAACGATCATGTATCGCGATTTCCATTTATTGCTTCCGTATCTCCGGCCCGTCCGGCAACCCGTCGTTTTTGAGGTGACTATGACTTTTTCCCGATCCCTTTTTTCTCTATGCGCGCTTTTGGCGGCATCGGTCGTATTCGGGGGCTGTTTGACCGCGAATCCGGACCATTCGGCCAACCCGGTGTCGAATCCCGACGGCGGTCGCACCCTGCAGGATCTCATCGACGAGGGCGAGGCGGGGGATCCGGGGGTCCAGTTCTACCTCGGGTGGTGGTATGAAACCCAGCGGGACGAGCCTCAGAGCAATTACGAGGCGCGGCGCTGGTACCGGATGGCGGCGGAACAGGACTACGTCGACGCGCAGTACCGGCTCGCGGTGCTGCACGACCAGGGGAGGGGAATCGAGCAGGATTTCGGAGAAGCGGTGCGCTGGTACCGGAGGGCGGCCGATCTCGGTCATGCCAAGTCGCAGTACAATTTGGCCATGATGTACGATCTCGGCGAGGGCGTCGAACGCGACCAGGCCGAGGCCGCGGCATGGTACCGGGTGGCGGGTGAGCAGGGGTACGCGCCGGCGCAGAACAACCTGGGCGTGCTCTACGCCAACGGTGAAGGGGTCGCGGTGGACGCGGCCGAAGCGGTAAAATGGTACCGGATGGCGGCCGACCAGGGCTACTCCCGCGCCCAGTACAACCTGGGCATGATGTATTATTACGGGCGCAGTGTGCGCCAGAGTTTTGTCGAAGCCTACGCCTGGTGTTACCTGTCCATGGTCAACGGCGGCGATCCGGAAACCCTCCGGTACATTGTCCGCCACCTCGATTCGGCGGAGATCCGGAGCGCCCTGCGGCGGGCGGGCGAACTGCAAAAGGATATGCGGCGGCCCTGGACCCCGCCGGTCACGATCCCGGACGAAGCGGAAACCGGGGAACCGTAGGGGGCGGCGGCCGGCCTTGCGGTCGGGTGCTTCCTCGACCGGTCAGAGGATTTTCCCCGGTTCGTAATCGGCGGCCTCCGGGTGTCGGCAGAGGACCTCTTCGGTTTCCGCGATAAACCGGTCCACCTGGGCGGGTGCGGCGCCGAGAAATGCCCGACGCCGGGCGAAAATTTCGCGGAGTTCCTCCGTTCCGAGGGGAACACGGGGATCGGCGGCCAGCCGGTCGGCCAGGTCGTTTTCCCGCGTCTCGCCCGAACGGAGCGCCCGCACGGCCGCGAGCGCGTGCTCCTTGATGGCCTCGTGAGCCTCCTCTCTTCCGGCGCCGGCGCGGACGGCTTCCATGAGGATGGTGGTGGTGGCGAGGAACGGGAGGTAACGGCGGTTTTCCTCCTCGATTACCGCCGGGTAGGGCTCGAGGTTACCGAGCACGGTCAGAAGCGTTTCCAACATCCCGTCGGCGGCGAAAAACGCATCGGGCAGGGCCACCCGGCGAACCACCGAGCAGGAGACGTCTCCTTCGTTCCACTGGTCGCCCGCGAGGGCCGCGGTCATCGTGACGTACCCCTGGAGAAGTGTGTGAAAACCGTTGATACGCTCGCAACTGCGGCTGTTCATCTTGTGCGGCATGGCGGACGATCCGACCTGCCCCTCCACGAACCCTTCGCTCGCCAGCTCGTGTCCCGCCATGAGACGGAGTGTCCGGGCGAAACTTCCCGCCCCGGCGGACAACTGGCACAGCCGGCTGACGGTTTCAAAATCGATGCTGCGCGGATAAACCTGGCCGGTATTGTTCAAACAATGACGGATGCCGAGGTAGCCGAGGATTTTCCCTTCCAGCTCGGCGACCTTTCCCTCCTCTCCCTGAAACAGGGTCATCAGGTCGAGCTGGGTGCCGACCGCCCCCTTCAGCCCGCGCGCCGGGTAGCGGTCGATGAAGGCCTCGAGCCCGCGAAAGGCGGTAAGCACTTCCTGTCCCGACATGGCGAGGCGTTTCCCGAAGGTGGTCGGTTGCGCCGCCACGTTGTGCGTGCGGCCGGTAATGACCAGATCGCGGTGCCGGCGCGCCTGGTCGGCAAACCGTTTCAGCGCGGCGGCGGCTTTGACCCGGATCAGCTGGAGCGAGCGGTAAACCTGGAGCTGTTCCACGTTTTCGGTCAGGTCGCGGCTGGTCAGGCCCTTGTGGATGTGCTGGTGCCCGGCCAGGTCGCAGAACGCTTCAATCCTCGCTTTCACGTCGTGCAGCGTCCGGCGCTCGCGCTCCTGGATGGAATCGAGATCGACCGTATCCCGCACCCGTTCGTAGGCGGCGATGGCTTCGGCCGGAATATCGAGACCCAGCTCGCGCTGGGCCTTCATCACGGCGATCCAGAAATCGCGCTCGATCAGCACCTTTCCCTCGGCGGACCAGATGGATTTGATCGGTTCGGACGCGTAGCGTTCGGCAAGGACGTTCGGAATCATAGGAACCCGACGGTACGGAGCGGGGCGGCAAATGGCACGTCAAAAAGCCCGGTGCCGCGTTTCCGGCGGGGGCGGGGCGAAGCGTCCTTTTTCATAGCTTTTTACCGCCTTCTCGGGCAAAGTCGAAGGGGTTATCATGGCGAGCAGACCGTTTATTTTCATCGGGGGAAACGACGACTTCCTGGTCGGCCGCGCCGGCCGGGAGCGATTTGGTGAATTGACCCGGGAGGTCGAGGACGAGTTCGGGAAAGAGGTGGTGGACGGCTACGCCAACCGGGTGGACGAGGTCGAGAACGTCATCGTGCAGTTCGCCCAGGCCGTGCAGACACTGCCGATGTTCGGGGGGAAAAAAGCGGTTTGGCTCAAGGACGTCTGTTTCCTGGCCGACTCCGTAACCGGACGGGCGGAGGGTACGCTCAAGCAGGTGGAGCGGCTCAAGGAACTGCTGCAGGCGGTCGATCCGGCCGCCGTAACCGTCCTGGTGACGGCGTCGCCCGTTGACCGCAGGCGCACCTTCCCGAAGTGGTGCGAGAAGAACGGTGAGTTTCACTGGGTCGGTCCCGCCGGACGCAAGGAGGAGGCGCGGGCTCTGGAGGAGGTCGTTCGCGGCGAGTGCGCCGCGTGCGGGGTGGAGATCGCCCCCGACGCCCTGGCACTCCTGATCGGCAAGGTCAATGGGAACACCCGCTTGATGGTGGAGGAGGTGCGGAAGCTGGCCACCTACCTCGGCGGCGATGGCGGGCGCATCGAGGAAAAACACGTCGCCGAACTCGTGCCCAATTTCGGGGAGGGCGATTTTTTCGAGGCGGCCGAGGCCTTCTTCTCGCGCGATCTTTCCTGGACGCTCGACGCGCTAAGGCGCCATTTTTTTGCCGGGAACGACGCCCGCGGCCTGATCACCACCCTGCAGAATCGCAACCGCCTGCTTATTCAGCTGCGGACGCTGATGGACGCCGGGGAGATCCGGGTGGGCTACCAGGGACTGGACAAGGCGCGATTTCAACGGGCGGCGGAAGCCCACCGGAAGGCCTTCGGCGATCTCGACACGAAGTCCGGGTACAATGTTTTCTCCCAGAATCTCTGGTACCTGGGCAAATTGGCCGGGGGAGCCGAGGGATTTTCGCTCCGGCGGCTGATCGATTTCCAGACCGAATTTATCCGCGCCTTCCAGGGCATCCTCGATCGTCCGAACGAGCAGGAAGCGGTGATGCGGGAAATGGCGATCCGCTGCCTGGGCCGGTAGGCTTGCCGCCTCAGGCGCGGGCCAGGGCCGGGGTCGGCCGGCGCAGTTCCCGGCGCAGCCAGTCGAGGGCGGCGTTGACCGCGCGGCACTTGACCGTGGCCCGGCTTCCCTGGAAATTGACCTTGCGCGACCAGACGCCCTGCGGCGTGTACAGCCCGAGGTAAATGGTCCCGACCGGGTTTTCCGGGTTGCCCCCGCCGGGCCCGGCGAAACCGGTGATGCTCAGGGCGTATTCGGCCGACAGGCGTTCCGCCGCCCCGGTGGCCATGGCCACGGCGGCCTCCGCGCTGACCGCGCCGTGCTGGTTCAAAAGGCATTCCGGGACGCCCAGCAGCTGGACCTTTGCGGCGTTATTGTAGGCGACCACGCCGCCGGCAAAGGTCTTGGAGGCCCCGGGAAGATCGGTAAAACAACTCGCCAGCAGGCCGCCGGTACAGGACTCGGCCACCGCCATCACCTGCTCGCGTTCCCGGAGTTTCTCCGAGATGATTTTGCTCAGCATCTGGCAGCCGAACGCCACAAAATCCTCGCCCAGGGCGGCGGCGCATTCGTCCGCCAGGGTTTCCAGGTCCTCCTGCGTGTACTTCCCGTTCCGTGAACTGAGGCGACAATCGACGATCGCGTCCTGGGCGCGAAAGGCGATCGTCAGCCCCGGGTAACCGGCCAGCAGCGGTTGCAGCGTGTGTTCCAGCGCCGATTCCCCGATTCCCACGGTGCGGAGCTCGACGTAGGGGCTTTCCTCCTCCAGCAGCCCGCGGTCCCGCAGGCGCGGGAGCACATCGTTCTCGAACATCGGATGGAGCTCTTCGGGAGGACCGGGAAGCATGACGAGGATTCGCCCGTCGCGTTCCCACCAGATCCCGGGGGCGGTGCCGTAGGCGTTGATGATGGTTTCGGCCCCCTCCGGTTTCAGCGCCTGGCGGAGGTTGTTGGGCGTCATGCGCCGGTTCATGCGCTGGAAACGGCGCTCGAGCCGGCGCACCGTTTCCTCGTCCCGGACCAGTTCCGCGCCGAGGGCTTGCGCGACCGCCTCGCGCGTGCAGTCGTCGGAGGTCGGGCCCAGGCCGCCGGTGGTCAAAACGATGTCGGCCTGGTTCCAACTCTCGAGCACTTCCTTCCTGATGGCTTCGGCCTCGTCCGTGACCACCACGCTGCGCCGGATTTCGACGCGGTGTTTGCTGAGAAGTTCACCCAGGTAGGCAAGGTGCTGGTCGGACGTTCGCCCCAGCAGGAGCTCGTTTCCGATCGTAATCACTTCCACATTTTTGCCGCAGCCCATTTCCTGTTATACTCGCTTTTTGAAATGACGAAATTCGCCCTTCCGGGGTAAGATACATACCTTTCGGGAAAATGCCAGACGCCGCCTCCAGCAAAATCAAAGAAAAAGTCCGCCGGCTTCCCCCGGTTCCGGGCGTTTACCTGATGAAGGACCGGCTGGGGACCATTCTCTACGTGGGCAAGGCCAAGAATCTCAAGAAGCGCGTCTCGACCTATTTTCAGCCGTCGCGCCGCCGCGTGGACCAACCCAAGATCCGTGCCCTCGTCTCGCTGATTAGGGATTTCGAGGTCATCGAGGTGAAGTCGGAATCGGAGGCGATCCTCCTGGAGGGAAAGCTGATCAAGGAGTGGAAACCGCGGTACAACACGGATTTCACCGACGACAAACGGTTTCTGCTCGTGCGGGTGGACATGGGCTCGGAGATCCCCAGGTTCCGCCTGGTGCGGAATCGTACCGATGAACGGTCGCGCTACTTCGGGCCCTTCGCCCACGCCGGCCCGCTGCGCAAGACCCTGCACGAACTGCGCCGGAAATTCGGGGTGGTCCTGGCCGACGCTTCGCCGGTTCGTCTCGGCGACGGGCGTTACCGGCTTTACGACGACGTTCGGGGGGAACTGTACGGGTTCGAGAACGAGGTGACCCCCGCCGCCTACCGCGAGCGGGTCGAGCGGGCGTGTGGCTTCCTGGAGGGCAAGACCCGGGAATGGCTGGAGCAGTTGAAGGAGGAGATGCGGCGGGCCGCGGATAAACGCCGGTTTGAGAAGGCGGCGGAATTGCGGGATATCATCGCGGCCCTGGAGAAACCCCTCCTGAAGACCCGGAAGTTCGCCCGCGATCCCCTCCGGGGACCGGGACCGGCGGCCGACCTGGAGGAATTGGCGGAGGCGCTGGCGCTGGATACGCCGCCGCAACGGATCGAGTGTTTCGACATTTCCCATATTTCCGGCACCTACGCGGTTGCGTCCATGGTGCAGTTCGTGGACGGGCGACCGGAGAAAGCCCAGTACCGCCGTTACCGGATCCGGTCGTTCGAGGGAAACGACGATTACCGGGCGATGGAGGAAGTGGTGGGGCGCCGGTACCGGAGACTGGCCGGGGAGGAAAAACCGTTTCCCGGCCTGGTGGTGATCGACGGGGGACGCGGGCAGGTGGCGGCGGCGCTGAAGGCGTTCCTCGTGCAGGGGCTGGAACCGCCGCCGCTCGTCGGATTGGCCAAGAAGCGCGAAACCATCGTATTTACCGACGAGCGCCCGGCGCTCAATCTCCCCGAATCCAGCGGCGCCCTGCGGCTCCTTCAGCGGATACGCGACGAGGCCCACCGGTTCGCCAACACGTTTAATGCGGCGTTGCGCAGTCGCCGGGTGCGGGAGTCCGTCCTGGACGATTTTCCCGGCCTCGGTTCCGTTCGGCGGGAAGCGCTGCTCAAACATTTTCGTTCCTTCAGCCGCCTGAAAAAAGCCACTCCCCAAGAGATCGCCCAGGTGGACGGGATCGGACCGCGCCGGGCGCAGCAGTTGCACCGGTTTCTGAACGCCCCGGCGGGCGGACCGGACGGGAGTGCGACCTGAACCCGAACCGCGCCGGGCCCGTCCCGGTTCTGATACGGGGAGACTATCAGCGACAAAAACCGGCTTCTCTCCTTGCCAGCCCGCGAAATAGGATCATCTTGCGATTATTATGAAACGTTTCCTTTTGTTGCTCCTGGCTCCGTTTGCCCTTTTGCTCTCATGCGTGAATGCTAAAGATTCCGCCAAAGAACCGCTCGAAGTCGGCGATCCCGCACCGGGAGCCAAAGCCCTCAACCAGGACGGCGAGCCCGTCGACCTGGAGGAGCTCTACGCGGAGGGCGACGTCCTCGTGTACTTTTACCCGCGGGCCGACACGTCCGGGTGCACCGCCCAGGCGTGCAGCTTGCGCGATGAATTTGAACAACTCACGGACCGCAAAGTGACGGTGGTGGGTGTGAGTACCGACGACGTCGCCGCCCAGAAGGCCTTCCAGGAAAAACACGGGCTCCCGTTCATGCTCCTGGCCGATACGGAGCAGGAAGTGATGAACGCGTTTCGGGTTCCGGCCCGCATGGGAAGTTTCGCTACCCGCCAGGCATTTCTCATCCGCGACGGCAAGATAGCATGGCTTGACCTGAGTGCGTCGACCGCGGAACAGGCGGCCGATGTGCTCAAGGCACTCGATACGTTGGAGGGATGATCTCCCGTCGGGCCAAGCGGGTCATTCTCGGATTGGCGTTCGGCTTCCTGGCCCTCGTACTGTTTATTACGCTGCTCAATCGCTATTTTGCCGCGGTCGAGCTGCGACAGCGACTCGAGGAGGAGCGGGCCGAAATCCGGGAACCGACTCCGCTGGTGCACACCGTCGAGCGGGAAACGGCATCTCGCAACCGGCGGTTCGCCGCCCGGCTGGATCCCTGGGAAGATGCCGGGTTGGCGGCGGAGGTCGCCGGGCGCATCGAGGCGTTCCGCGTGGCTCCGGGCGACCGGGTCGAAGCCGGCGAGGCGCTGGTCCGGCTCGACGACACCCTCGCCCGGTTGCGGCTGCGCACGGCCGACGCGGCCCTGGTCGCGGCCCGGGCTCAACTGCGGGAGTTCGAGCGGCGGGAGCGCGAGGCCGAGGCGCTGGTTGCGTCGCGCGCCGTTCCGGAAAGCCGGCTGCTGGAAGCGAGGGCGCAGGTCGAGGTGCAGGAAAAGGAAACCGCCCGGCTGGAGGCCGAGGTCGATCAGGCGCGCGAGCAGTGGCGACGTCACGAGGTCCGGGCTCCCTTTGCCGGTGTGGTCGGTGAACGCCGGGCCCAGTCAGGGGATGCCGTCACCGCCTACCAGCCGGTGATCGAGCTGGCGGCGCTCGATCCGCTGCGGGTGGTGTTTTACGCGGGCGAGGCCGAGACCGCCTTTCTCGAGCCGGGGTCCGAGGCGACCCTCAGCCTGGCGGGCAGCGACTCGCCGCTGTCGGTCGAGGTGCGCCACGTGTCGCCGGTCGCCGGCCGGCAAACCGGGACCTTTCGCGTGGAAGCGCACCTGCCCAATCCATCCCTCCGGTACCGGGCGGGCCTGCGCGGGGTGATCGAGGTCCCCATCGCGGTGTACGAAAACCAGCTCTTCATTCCCGCCACGGCGGTCCGCTACGAGGGCCGGCAGGCCTACGTGGACCGGCTGGAAGGGGAGGGACATGCCGAGTCACTCCCCGTTCGGGTCGAGCTCGGCGCCGAAATCCGCGGCGCCTATCCGGTCCTCTCCGGCCTGGCGGAGGGCGATCGAATCGTGGTGAAGTGAAAGCCGGAACACCAACACCGGGACCCATCCTATGAATCCGGCCGGCTGGAGCGTTCGAAACCGGGTGGCGGTCAACATCCTGGCCATCGCGCTGCTCGCGACCGGATTTTATCTCGCGGTATTCGAGCTGCGCCGGGACATCTTCCCCGATGTATCGACAAACTTCATACGGATTCAGACGATCGACGCCACCACCTCGGCGCCCGAGGACATCGAGCAGCTGATTACCATTCCCATCGAGGAGGAGGTGGCCAACGCGGAAGGGGTGCTCAACACCATCTCGTTTTCCCAGGACAACGTCTCCGATATCTTCCTGGAAATCGATCCCCGGATCGACGATCTCGATCCGGTGCTCAATGACGTCCGGCAGGAAGTCTCGCGGGCCCGGGCGAAGATTCCCGCCAGCTCGGAGGAGCCGGTGGTGCGCGAATTCGACATTCCGCTGCCCCTGCTGACACTCGGGGTGGTGGTTCCGCCGGGGTACCGCACCGAAGAAATCCGCTCCGAACTCGACCGGCTGCGCCGGGAACTGCGGTTGGTTCCGGGTGTGTCCGAGGTTTTCGTGGACGGGCTGAGGGACCGGGAGATATGGGTGGAAACCGATCCCTACCGGGCGGAGGCCCTCGGGGTCTCCCTCCCCGAAATAACCCAGGCGCTTTCCCGGCGAAACCGGGACTGGGTCGGCGGACGGATGGAGACCCTTGGCGGCGAGCGGGTCGTGCGGGTCAAAGGGGAGGTCGACCTGGCGGAGGCGCTCGAATCCCTGCCGGTTCGGGGCGACGGGGACCGCGTCCTCCGGCTGCACGACGTGGCGTCGGTTAAGGAAACGATGGAACGGGAGCGGCGGCGGGGCCGGATCAATCTCCATCGGGCCGTCAGCTACACCATAATCAAAAAACGCGGAACCGATGCTATGACGACGGCCGAGGACGTGCGGCGGGTCTTTGCCGAAGCCGCCCTTTACCTGCCGCCGGAGCTGGAGCGGGTGGTGACCTCGGACGCGACGAAGTACATCGATACTCGTATTCAAACCGTGGTGCAGAACGGCATCCAGGCGCTGGTCGTGGTGACGGTGCTGCTGGTCATGTTTCTCAACTGGCGCCTGGCCCTCCTCATTGCCATCGGGGTGCCCATCTCCTTTGCCGGTTCCTTTATCGTGCTCCACCTGATGGGGGAAACGATGAACCTGCTCTCGCTCTTTGCGCTGATCATGGCCCTGGGTATGATCGTGGACGACGCCCTGGTCATCGCGGAGAACGTCTACCGTCACTACGAGAAGGGCCGGACGCCGGTGGATGCCGCCATCACCGGGACCGGGGAAGTCGTCTGGCCGGTGGTGGGGAGTGTCGCCACCACCGTGGCCGCCTTTCTCCCCCTCATCCTGGGAGAGGGCATCATCGGGAAGTTCCTGTTTGTCATTCCGGTGGTGGTGGTGTCGGGCCTGGTCTTTTCCCTCGTGCAGGCGTTTGTCATTCTGCCCTGCCACCTCTGCGATTTTGTCCGGGTTCCCCGTCCGGTGGCGGAACTCGAGTCCCTGCGCGCGCGCGCCTCCGGACCCATTCGCAAAAGTTACCTCGGTGCCGCGATCGTCTACGGGGAGGTGCGGGCCGCGGTCAACCGCCTGATCCGAAACATTATCGAGGTCTACACCTACTTCCTCAAAATCTGCCTGCGTTGGCGGTACGCGGTCATCGGCGGGTTCATGCTCATGCTCGCCGGCAGCGCCGGACTTTTTATGGCCGGGATCCTTCGGTTCGAGCTTTTCAGCAGCGACTACGCCGACCAGATTTTTGTCAAACTCGACTTCCCGCCGAACTATTCCCTCGATCAGACGGAGGCGGTGGTGCGGAACCTGGAAAGGGATCTCTTCCGGGCCCTGCCGAAAGACGACCTTTTCGGCATCTCGACGCAGATTGGCTCCCGGTTGGACGACACCGATCAGTTCGTGCGCAACGGTGCCAACCTCGCCATGATCACGGTGGACATCGATGAGCGCAACCCGCGAAGCCGGTTGCCTTCGGCCATCAAACGGGATCTGCGCCGCGTGGTGGAGGCCTACCCGGAGATGGTCCGGGCGTCGGTGGAAGCCCAGGAGGGCGGGCCGCCGGTCGGCCGGGCCGTCAACGTGCAGATATTGGGCGAGGACTTCACCGCTATGCGCGCGATCGCGGCCGGTATCGAAGAGCGCCTGGGGCGACTCGAAGGCATCATCAATATCGGCAATGACTTCGCTCCGGGGGCCACGGAATACGTCATCGACGTCGACGAAGAAAAAGCCCGCCAGTCCGGCCTCGACACCGAAACGATCGGCCGCGCCTTGCAGGGAGCCTACCGCGGCCTGGAGGCGGCCCGGATGCGCTGGGGCAACGACGAAGTAACCCTGCGGGTGAAAATGGAGGAACGCTTTCGCCGCGACCCCGACCTGCTCCTGGGTATGCGGGTGGTCAACAACGAGGGGGAACCGGTCAGTCTCGGGTCGGTGGCCGGGGTGGTGCGATCGCGGGGTATGGCCACCATCACCCGACGCAACCAGTTGCGCCTGCTGACGGTTACCGCCGACGTGGACAGCCGCGTGATCACCTCCCGCGAGGCCAATCGCGTCATTGAAGAATGGATACCGGACTTCGCCGAATCCCACCCGGGCCACCGCTTCAACCTGGCCGGCGAGAACGAGGACACCCGTAGGAGTCTGGACGCGATGCGGCTGGCGGCGATTTTTGCCCTCGTCACGATTTACGTCATTCTGGCCGTGATCTTCAACGCCTTCCTCCAGCCGCTTATCGTCATGGCGGTGATTCCGTTCGGGATCATCGGGGTTCTGGGCGGTTTGATCTTCATGAACCAGCCGCTGGGCCTGATGGCCATCATGGGAGCCATCGCCCTGTCGGGAATCGTGGTTAACAACTCGGTCGTGTTTGTCCACTTTATCAACCGGCGCCGGGTCGAGGCGGATTTCGTGCACGCCCGAGGCGTTCACCTCCGTTATGTCCGCTGGCATTCCATCATCCACAGCGGGCGCGTCCGGTTCCGCCCCATCGTCCTTACCACGGCCACCACCATCGGGGGACTGTTCGGGCTCGCCTTCCTGACGAGGGGACAGGAGGCGTTCCTCGCCCCCATGGCCCAGGCCATCATCTTCGGCCTGATCTTCGCCACCATGATCACCATGATCCTGATCCCCTGCCTTTACGCCGTCATCGACGACCTGCGGGGGCTGGTGCGGCGGAGACCGCAGGCCGACTCACGACCGTAGACGAGCTACGCGAGCGATCCTCCAACGTAGGCCCGTCCGTGAGGACGGGGAACGGGGTTCAGAATTTTGGATTTTGGATTTTGGAATTTCGATTGCTGTGTGGCGCTTCGCGCGATCGAGGGACTACCCGCTCCTCACGGAGCGACCTACGCAAGAAATTCTCCAACGTAGGCCCGTCCGTAAGGACAGGGAACGGGGTTCAGAAATTTGGATTTTGGATTTTGGAATTTCGATTGCTGTGTGGCGCTTCGCGCGATCGAGGGACTACCCGCTCCTCACGGAGCGACCTACGCAAGAAATTCTCCAACGTAGGCTCGTCCGTAAGGACAGGGAACGGGGTTCAGAAATTTGGATTTTGGATTTTGGAATTTCGATTGCTGTGTGGCGCTTCGCGCGATCGAGGGACTACCCGTTCCTCACGGAGCGACCTACGCAAGAAATTCTCCAACGTAGGCCCGTCCGTGAGGACGGGGGAATAATGGCAAGCCGTTGGATTCGAGAAACAGCGCGGCGGTGATGGATCCTTATATTTCGATCAACATAGTAGCGTAATTCCGATGCTCGCCGAACCAGTGTTTGATTCCATCATCCGCGCTGACCAACGGCTGTTGCAGAACAAGCGCGGTGGCTACAATCATGCGGTCCGCGGGATCGCCATGGAAGTCCTGGAGCCGGGCGCTCAAGGTGGCTATGGCGACGGTCAACGGCTGAATGAAAACCGGGGGACGCGTGTTGTCTTCAATCCATTCCGCAACCGAAGGCTCCAGGCCCAATCGACCGTTTTCGGCAAGCATGGACACTTCCCACAAGGCTATCGCGGGGAGCGTGCACCGGCCTTCGTAACCGGCAAGAAAACCACACCTTTTATCACCGCCGCAGACCCAGACCCAGGCATGGGTGTCCAACACCACCGAAGCGGGAAGCGCCTCACCCTTCGGCATTCCAGCGCTCTCCCGTCGTCAGAATGTCTCCCTTTATCGTGGTCCGGCTTTTCGTCCGCCCGAAAAGAGCTTGGCCGCCGCCGCTCCCCACCGGAACCAGCCGCGCGGCCGCGCGGCCGTGCCGCGTGATAACAACGGTTTCACCTCCACATTCCACCCGCTCGATCAAGCGCAAACATTTGCCTTGAATTGAGTCACTGTAATTTCCATAAAATTACTACGGTCGGTCTATGGTTATTGTCACGTGCATAGTGGCGTCTGGCATACGAAAACGGCTTCCGGAGAAACGCCAGGCCAAAGCAGAGGCAAAAAGACAACGAACCGGCCTTTTCGTGTACCGATCATTTTAGCCCGAATGGGCATCGGGTAGGGCGCCAAATCGAAGTAGCTTAGGCTTCCAGCCTGAGACAACACGCTTCTGCAGAGCATCATCCGAAGTCCCGTGCCTGCCGCGAGAAGCGTGTTCCACTTTGGGATTACCGTGCCATTCAATCTTGCCCAAAAACTCGCAAACGCTAAAAAAGAGGTCGACCTGGCCGGCTGGGATTCCGTGGTTCAAAAATCCCTGCGAACCCCGATGCAAACTCCGACAACCCGTCTTAACTGAATCATTCATCGGATTGCGCAAAAAGGGCTTTAAGATATTGTCCATGAGTCTTTTAATTCATGTCGGGGGCGGGCAATGAAGTCAGCAACGCAGGTGGTTTAGCCGGCTGAGGGAGAACTGTTTGAAGCCGGCGTCGAACGTGACCATTTCGAGGCCGGTGCTCTCGGCGAGGGCGGCGAGGTAGGCGTCGGTCCAAAGCTTCGGGGTGGGGGCGCGGGATTTTATATTGGCGTGCCAAAGAGGGTCGAGACCTGGCGGTTCCATGGGCATGAAAGCGGTGCGTTCGTCCAGGATAAGCCTTTGCCAGATGTCCCAGGCCTCCGCGGGGGTGTGGACGTTGTCGCCCATGATGACCCGATTGCTCAGCAGACGGAGAACGGCGTGCTGGGTCAAACGGCACCAGGTGGCGGACCCGGCCGCACGCGCTTCCCACCAGGCGTTTGCCGCGGGGTGATGTTCGTGGCGCTCAACGAGAATCGGAAGCCAGACGTTGGCGTCAACGAGCGCGTCCATGGTCCTCGAGTTCTTCCTGGTCCATGCGCGCGGCTTCTTCGGCGACGCGATCGGCTCGGATTTCGGGCGCCGTCTCCTCGGCTGGTATCAATGGGCCGACGATGCGATAGCCGTTCGGGAATGCGCGCCGGAGGGCGCTTGCATCCGGATACGCCGCCAGTTCTGAAGGCGTGACTTTGGGTGGCGACGTGAGCGGCGGGCGAAATTCGGGGGCGGGTGACTCGTACTCGTCGCGCAAAAACCGTTCCAAGGATTCGGCGAAGAGTTCCCGCAGCTTTATGCCCCGTTCTCCGGCGGCGGCTTTCGCTTTCCGGTATAAAGGATCGGGTAAATCGACGGTGGTCCTCATAAAAGCATAAAAACATATTCCGACGACCAACGCAAGGGATTACCGGTGCCGTGGCGCGACTTCGGCGTGCGGTTTGGGTGGAATTGTGTCAAGGCGCCCATCTCTGCGCGCCTGATCCGGAACCGGCCTATCCCTGCAACGCGGCGGCTGATTGTTGCGGTGCGGGGAAAATTCTAGGGAAAACGGCGTCTTATTTCACCGCCGTGATGTTGGCGGAGGCTACGTAATCGCCGGCGCGGCGACCGGGGATCCAGTCGTTGATGAAGTCGCGGCTGTTTTCTTTGACCTCGACGGTAATCTCATGGAAGCCCGCGTCGGCCAACAGGGTTTCGATCTCCGATACGGAGGAAGCGCCCGCGACGCAGCCGGTGTAGGCTTCGACATCCGTTTTCAGGTCTTGGGGCAAGGACTGCAAGGTGACGATGTCGGAGATCGCCAGTCTCCCTCCCGGCTTGAGCACCCGGAAAGCTTCGGCGAATACCTGCGGTTTGTCGGGCGAGAGATTGATCACGCAATTGGAAACGATCAGGTCCGCAACGCCGTCGGCGACGGGGAGGTGCTCGATCTCGCCGAGGCGGAACTCCACCTGCGGGTAATCTCCCTTGGCGGCATTTTCGCGGGCTTTGTGAATCATTTCCGCAGTCATGTCCACGCCGATCACCGTTCCGGCCGGGCCGGTTTTTCTAGCCGTGAGGAAGCAGTCGAAGCCGCCGCCGCTGCCGAGGTCGAGCACCACGTCACCGGACCGGATGGAAGCGATGGCG
>PXDC01000476.1 GCA_003565135.1 Verrucomicrobiota bacterium | reverse complement strand
CCACGAATTCGGCATCCGCTCGGTCGCCGCTCCCACTGCGGGAAACGCGGGCGGAGCCATGGCGGCCTACGCCGCGCGAGCCGGCATGGAGGCGTTTGTTTTCATGCCGGAAGACACTCCGGCGATCAACCGGAAAGAATGCTGGCTGGCGGGAGCACGGACCTACCTGGTCAACGGCCTGATCGACGATTGCGGCCGAATTGTGGGCGAGGGAAAGACAAAACGCGGCTGGTTCGATCTGTCCACGTTGAAAGAACCCTACCGAATCGAGGGAAAAAAGACCATGGGTCTCGAGTTGGCCGAGCAGCTCGACTGGGAACTGCCCGACGCGATCCTCTACCCCACCGGGGGCGGAACGGGACTGGTGGGCATGTGGAAGGCGTTTGCGGAACTGGAGGCGCTGGGCTGGCTGAAATCCTCCCGCAAACCGAAAATGATCTCCTGCCAGAGCGAGGGGTGTGCCCCCATCGTCCGGGCATTCGATCGCGGCGAGCGGTTTGCCCGAAAGTTCGATAACGCGGCCACGGTGGCGAGCGGCATCCGTGTGCCGGTGGCGGTGGGTGATTTCATGATTCTCGATGCCGTGCGGGAGAGCGGCGGTGTCGCCATTGCCGTGCCGGAAGCGGAGATCGGGGAATCCCTGCGCCATGCCGTTTCCCGGGAGGGACTATCGTTCTGCCCGGAAACGGCGGTCTGCCTCTCGGCCCTGCCGCGACTGCTGGAACAAGGCGTGGTGCGAAAATCGGACCGTATCGTAATTTTCAATACCGGTGCCGGTCAAAAATACCCGGAGGCGGTCCGGGAAAACCTGCCGCGACTCGACCTGGCCCAACCCATTTCCTGGGACCGACTCTGATTCGCCGGACGAAAAGGATCCGGACGGAAACCAGCATCGGCCACCGGCCGCGCCCATCCGACATTCGGCGGACCCGCTTTCGGGAATCGCGCACGTTGTTAATTAGAACAGGCTACGGATCATCGGGGCGTGCGGACGGAAGCGCTTATAGTGTCGACAATCGAACGCGATCGCCGGTTTCCGCTCGCAAATCCTTTTGCTATTCCCCGGGAATCGTGCTTAATTACTTCTTTCCTCCGCATAGCGGAGGTTTTGGGGTAACTAAAAGGGCAGGCCGCTTAGGGGTAGGCGGCCTGCCCACTTATCCGAAAATCGACATCGGATTCCACTCCCCGCACGACGGCGGTCGAACGAACGGGTTACCCTACCCTTTTTACCATTGCCCCGGCCGGTCATCGTCGTTCACTTAAGGCGCTGATGGCAAAAAAACGACCGAAGAAAACGGCCCACCGCCAGCCGCGGAACATACGGCGCAACCCCTGCCGCGCGCTCGTCACCCTCGACCAGGAGCCGATAAAACGGGATGCGCTCGAAAAATGCCGTCTGGCGATGAACCGGCTGGAGGAGGCCCGTTCGGAATGGATCCGCTACGAAAACGAGGATCGCCCCGCCTTTGAGCGTTGGTACCGGGACCGCTTGGGCGAGCTGACTGCGAAAGTGGAACGGGAAGAATCCATCGTTCGGCAACATGCCGAACTGATTGAGGAGGTTGAATTTGAGTACCATTACCGCGGCGGCAGCCACCGTGCCGCCTACCGCCGCGTAATGGCCGACCGCGAGCACCGGGACCGGGAGGACGGCGACGCTGACGACGCCGATGAGGATTTCGACTTTGACGAAGACGATGACGAAGATGACGCTTTCGACGCGTTTTTCCGCGATGTATTCGGATGTGAGGACGATGAGGCGGAGGAGATGTTCCGCGAGTTCACCGGCCGGACCGGCGGAACCGCCAACGACCATGCCACCGCGCGAAAGGCGGCGTCATCGGCGCGGTCCCTCGAGGAAGGAAGCCGCCTGACCCGTCTCAAGGACCGTTTCCGACTTCTGGCCCGCAAACTGCACCCGGATGTCCAGGGCGAAATCACCGCCCGGAAGAATGAGCTTTGGCACGAAGCCCAGGAAGCCTATCAGGAAGGCAATCTCGAGCACCTCGACACGCTCCTGGCCCTCTGTGAAGTGGAAGAGGACCGGGTGACCGAGGCGACGGGCATAACGCTGCTGGAAAAAGTCGGGAGAAAATTTCGCGACTCACTCAAGGAGGTCCGGCGCCGCCTGCGCGAAGCCCGTCGCGACCCCGCCTGGAGGTTCTCCCGCGTCAGGGACCGCGGCAAAATCGAAGCCCGCCTCCGCCGTGACCTGGAACTGGCGCTCGATCATGCCCGGGGCCAACGCGAGGAAATGGAATCGTTGATCGGCGAATGGAAAAAGCCGGCCGGACTCGGCCGGGCATCGGCGGAAGCGAAGCGGCGCAAGACTCCGCGAAAGCGGACGCAAAATGATGCCCGGACGGCCGGTCTCGGCCAGACGGAGTTTACGTTCGGCTAGGCCGCAACTCGGCGTAATCATCCCGGAAGCGGGCGTAGGCGTCCGCCGGAATTTCGATCAAATCATGGCCGGCCCGCATTTCCGCGGTCAGAAGCTCGAGCAGAACGGCCACCCGATCGCCTTCCTCCCACGCGAGGTTGAATTGCTCCTCCGGGTCGTCGACCACGTTGTACAGTTCGAAGAACACCTCGTCCTTGAACAGGTCGACAATAAGTTTGTGATCGCCCCGCACCACACAGCGCTGGAAATTCCCCCGGGCCCCGTTACCGTCCGCCTGGATAAAAACCGCCTCCCGTTCCAGCGGGGTTCCGTCCTCCACCACCGACCGCAGGGAAACGCCGGAAAGATTTGCCGGCGGTTCCATACCGAGGAAATCGCAAAGCGTGGGCAGAACGTCGACATGGCTGACGAGTTCGTCCGAAGCGGAAACCTGCCGGGCTCCCGCGGGCAACTTGATGCTGAGGGGAACCCGGGTTGACTCCTGGTACATGCACATTTTCTGCCAGGCACAGTGCGACCCCAGCATTTCACCGTGGTCGGCCGTAAAAACGATCAGGGCATCGTCGTAGAGCCCTTCCGCCTTGAGTTTCCCCAGGATCTCGCCAATGGCATCGTCCAGGAGGCTGACCAGCCCGGCGTATACCCGCCAGATTTCCCACCAGTCGTCGCGACTGTATCCGGAACCGATGAAACCCGGCAGGTTGTACAACTGCAGGGGCGACTGTCCCGTGTCCCACCGAGCCACGTTGTCCGCCAGTTCGACGGACTTTACGCGGGAGTACCATGGCTCCGGGATTTCCAGCGGCGGGTGCGGGGCGAGATACATCAGGTTGAGCAGAAACGGCCGAGCCGGGTCGCGCCCGTCAATGGCCTCCACTCCGCGGGAATTTATGTATCCATCGAAAAAATACCTATAGTCGTGTTCGTAACGTCCCGTCGCCGGGATACTGTACCATCGAGGATGGGTCGCGCGGCCGCCCACCATTTCCGGAACCAGCCCACGGTACCTCGCTCCCCCCGGTGGGCGCACCCCCGCGGCACGCACGAAATCGCCGTAATCCTGCATCCTGCGCCTCCCGAGCCAGCGGGTTTTACTGTCCGGATCCTCATCCAGTTTCCCCTCCTGAAAAAGGTGCTGCTTTCCCGCGTGCCAGCTGTCCCACTTGTCCTCCATGAGCGAATAAAGCGTCGGCACCTCGGGGCGGACGTAGCCATGCGATCGATCGGCCTCACGCCAGGGATTGATGAGGGAACCGTTTCGGTTCGGATAACAGCCGGTAAAAAAAGCTCCGCGGGCCGGCACACAGAGAGGTGACGCGCAATACGCCCGTGAAAACGAAGTGCCCTCGTTCATCAGGGCGCAAATATTCGGAGTGTGTTCGCCGATAAAATCGGCGCGCAGTTGATCGGCCATGAGTATGATGACGTGCGGCGGGCGGTTCTTCACAGGAGCTTGCATAAGTCCGGGCGCACCGGATTCACAAGCACGAAGCATCCCGAAACAGAAAAAAGGTGACCCCAAACCGAATTCTATCGGAATTTCGTCTCTGTTTTGTGATAAGCTAAACCCATGGATCCTCGCCTATTCGTTCCCAAGAGCTTCCACAGGAACTGGTTGCCGGCCATCGTCTCGTTGATTCTGTCCCCGGTCCTGGCGGCCGAAACGGTTCTTTTCCACGACGACTTCAACGGCGCGCCGCTGGACGGATTACCGCAAACACAGGGCCAGGGCGGACCATGGCATTCGGTTTCGACCGGTCACGGAGAGCTGAAAATCGCGGACGATCCGGACGAATTATTCGGTGCCGGCACCGGGAACCGCTTCCTGCGGGGGATCGACGCGGGAAATTTCAATGTTTACGCCCGTCTCGACTCGCCCAGCGAGGTGGTTCGGCTCAGTTTCGACTTTGTGGGACGATCCACGGAAAACGACCACCGCTGGCTGAACATCAACTTTTACGCCGGCGACGGAAACCACCGGGCTCACGTTCTCTCCCTCCGGCCCAGCGCCGCCACCATTCGCGGCGTCAACCCGGAGGCTTACTACGGCTCCAACGACGAAGTCCGGCATTTCGAAGTTTTTGTCAACAACGCCGGCACCCGGATCGTTTACCCGGCGCCCGACGGCACGGAGCGGTCTCTGTCGCCCGGCACGGCCTCGGTCTGGATAAACGGCGAATCGGTTATCTCCAGTTACGTCTTTGCCCGCTCCTCCTCCGGGGTCGGTCCCATTCATTCCTTCAATGTCAACCCGGACAGCGAATCGGTGGTCACCTTCGACATCGACGAGGTAACCGTGACCGAGCCGGAATACGAAGAGGAAGAGCCCCCTAACGCGGTGCCCGGCGAGGACGGCCGTCTCGCGTACACGAAAGATCACGCCGGCAACCGCATTCCGGACTTCTCCAGCGCCGGGTACATGGGGGGCGGGGTACCCATCCCGGAGGACGTCCCGGTCATGGTCACCCTCGAACCTGAAGCCGGAGACGACACCGAACGGATCCAGGCGGCCATCGACACCGTGGCCGTCATTCCCGAGGACCAGGACGGATTTCGCGGAGCGGTACTCCTGAAACGGGGCGCGTACGAAGTCGAGGGATCGCTGCGCATTTCCTCCAGCGGCATCGTTCTGCGGGGCGAAGGACGCGGGGAGGATGGAACCGTAATCCACGCCACCGGAACCATCCGTCGCACCCTGATCGAGGTCGGCGCCACTGCCGGAACCTGGAATCGCACTTCCGGCAACCGGATCATCACCGACGCCTATGTTCCGGTCGGGGCACGCAGCTTCCGCGTCGACGACGCGAGCGGCCTCGAGGTCGGTGACACCATCATCGTCTACCGTCCCAGCACCGAGGAATGGATTTCGGCCATCGGGATGGACGAGATCCCGGAACGATCGGACGGCCTGCCGATCACCCAGTGGCAGGCCGGGCAGTACGATATCCAGTACGACCGGGTCATCACGGCCATCGACGGCAACGAAATCACCATCGATGCGCCGGTCATGAACGCCCTGGAAGATCAGTACGGCGGCGGGTGGATCTACACCTACACCTTTCCGGAACGGATCTCGCAGGTCGGCATCGAAAACATCCGGTCGGTTTCGGCTTACGACGGTTCCCCGGACGACGAGGATCACGCCTGGACATTCGTCGTATTCGACCGGGTACAGAACGCCTGGGCACGGGAGTTGACCGGTGTCCATTTCGGATTCGGAACGGTCCTGATGGAGCGACGATCGAAGTGGATCACCGTGGAGGACAGCGCGCTGCTTGACCCGATCTCCACGATCAGCGGAAGCCGGCGTTACCCTTTCTACGTACAGGGAGGGCAGCTTTGCCTGGTCCAACGCTGCTACGCCCGCTACGCGCGGCACGATTACGGCACCAGCAGCCGCACCCATGGCCCCAATGTATTTCTCCAGAGTCGCGGCGAGCACTCCTATTCCGATACCGGCCCGCACCACCGTTGGGCAACGGGCGCCCTGTACGATAACATTGAGATTCCGCACCGGGATATCAACGTGCAGAACCGCCTCAATTTCGGCTCCGGGCACGGATGGGCGGGCGCGAATCACGTCATCTGGAACTCCTCGGCCAACCGCATTGCCAACCAGAATCCGCCCACGGCCCAGAACTGGGCCATAGGGGTGAAAGGCACCAAATGGGCGGGATCGTTTCCGGACTACGCCGAAGACGGTTATTGGATATCCCAGGGCGAACACGTAAACCCGCAGAGCCTCTACCTGAAACAACTCGAAGACCGACTCGACCCGGATCGCGGTTCGGGCGGACTGATATCGATCGTCAGCTTCGGGGAAACGAACGGAGTTCTGGTCCCGTCGGAAGACGACTCGTTCACGTGGGCTCTCGAGCGTCGGGGCATCCGCGACGGGCGCATTTGGGTCGAGTACGAGGTGACCGGGCCCGGCGCCGACCTTATCGACGTGGAAGCCATGCCGGAAACAGTCGGCATATCGGTAAACCGCGCATCCGCCAGCCTGCCGGTCCGCCTGGTGGACGGGGCGTTTATCCCGGAGGCCACCGAAGTCAGCCTCCGCCTCAGGCACGGAACCGCCTACAGCGCCGGTCGCGAAAGCACGGCCGTCCTGGCGATCGCGGCGCGCCCCATCGACACCTGGTGGGCGGAAAACTTCTCGGAGGAGGAACGCAACGATCCTGAAACCGGAGCCGACCTGGCGTCCCCGGCCGGTGACGGGATACCGAATCTCGTCAAGTACGCCCTCGACCTCGACCCGTGGCAACCGGCCCAACCGGGCGACCTTCCGGTTGCGGAAATTTCCGAGGGGCGGCTTTCGCTGACTTACGAACGCCCCATCCCCACGCCGGACATCCGTTTTGTTGTCGAAGTCTCCGAAAACCTTTCGGATTGGTATTCAGGAGATGAATACACCGAAGAGGAGGTTTCCACACTCGGGGAAACCGAGCGTGTCACGGTCCGCGATAATACGCCGGTTGCCGGCACGTCGAAGCGCTTCATGCGTCTCCGCGTGGAAAGACTTTAGAACCGACCCCGTAACCTGTCGAAAAGTGATTATTCCGAATGGCACTCGGATAAGAAGCCCCTCCATCGGGATCGACAGAGCGAAGCGGAGATGGCGGAGCAAATCGGTATCGACATCGGTATCGAAAATTCGCTAACACAATTTCTATCAGTTATTTCGATAGCGATCCCGATTTCGATTTCGATATTGAATAGAAAGATCCTTAACCGAGTAGCATTCTGATTATTCCCATCATGGAGGCAGGTGGCGGGAAATACGTCGCCCGCCTCGAAAATCCGGTGATCTCCGACCGTTTTCCGGCTTCGTCACGGCACCGGGAGCCGGCACGGGAGTAATCGGCGTTCGCCCTGTGCTTCGCGGCTCCAAAGACCGGAACCTCGCCTTCCCTTTGTTTTCTCAGGTAGGGGACGGGCATTTTTTTATTGGAACACGGCCCGCCGGATTTACGCTTCCCAATCAACCTATGAAACGACGCACCATCCTGATTCCCGTCCTCTTATCCCTGTCATCCCTGGCGGCCCTTCCCGGCTGCTCGGACCAGCTCACCGGGACGCCCCCCCCACCCTTTGTTCTGGAGCCGGAGAAGAAACCGGCCGAACTCTTCGGCTACGAACCGGAGTACACCCGCAACATTCCGGGATTCGACCGGCATAACCGTCCCTATATCCGCAGCCGGAGCACCCACATCCACGAAACCGCCTATATTCACACGCTGCGGGGCGGTGAGTGGGTGGAAAAAGACCTCATCGGTCCGCTGAAAGAAGCTTACCCGAATTTCCGGGAAACCGTTTACGCCGGCGGACTGGTGGAGCCACGGGTCATCTTTGACGAACAAGACCGGTCCTACACCTTCCTCGTTATCCGCCTGGAGGACGGCTCGCGGCCGCACGTGCTCCTTTATTCAACGGACTATTGGGAAACCGTGTCCACGGTGGAACTCCCGGCCAACTCGCGCCCGGTGGAACACCGTGCGGGCCACAACGACATTCCCGGGCCCCCGTTTTTCATGGTCCGCGAACGCTACGACGATCATCCGGATCGCTGGGCACGCCTGCACAACCTCTACGTTTTCCAGCCCTATTGGGAAGACGATCAGGTCGTGGTTCCCGAACCGGTCAAAGTCAGTGACATGCTGGTCGCGCTCGGTCAACACTCCGGCGGCTCGCCGTTCGCCGCCACACGGGACGGCCGGACCCATTTTTTCTGGGCGGAGGTGACCGACGAGGAAAACGCCGTCGAATCGCCCACCTTTGGAGCCACCTACGACCACGCGACCCGCGAAGTCAGCCGGCCGGTGTTCGTCGCGCCGAACCGGCCCGCCAACAATTCCCACAACATGCCGGGGGTTGTGTTCGACAGCGAGGGTTACCTCCACGTAGTCACCGGCGCCCATCACGGGCAGAGCTTTTATTACGCCCGATCGCTGGAGCCGAACAGCATCGAGGACGGATGGACGGATCCCGAACCGGTACTGGCGGACGGCTGGATCGCGGTATCGGGTGAGGAGCGCGGGGGTCAGACGTACGTTTCCCTGGTTTGCGACCCGGACGACACCCTGCACCTCGTTTTTCGCCACTGGCGCCGGGGCATTGCCGACTACCCGCACCTGGCGGATGCCGAGCGCGACCAGTTCGCGGGCCTGTCCTACCAGAGAAAACGGAAGGGCGAACCCTGGAGCGAAGCGCAGCTCCTGGTCGTTCCGGAACGGGCGATTTACAGCATCTTCAATCAACGATTGGCCGTGGACCGTCAGGGGAGTTTGTACCTGTCCTTCAGCCACCTGGACCGCACATTGCGGGAAATTTCCGATCAGCACCGCTTTTACAGCCGGATGGTCCTGGTGTCGCCGGACGGAGGAGATACCTGGAAACCGGCGGAAACGGGTCATTTCAACGAATCCCTCCCGGGCGATTGAGAGAGCCGCTTCCCATTTCCCCACCCGGGAGGGGAAATGGAAAGCTCCCGGGTGGTTTTTTCCCGATCATTCTTGCCATCCTCCTCTAAAGCCGGAATCTTCACAAAATCCATCGACTTTTCGGGAGGCAGACTCGAACGACGCCTCAAATCACCCATCACCGCGTTACGAAACCATTTTCTGAAAAGAACACGATGCCGACCCGGGCCGGAATACAACTGACTGCCTTTCTCATTCTGCTTTCGGCTCTGCTGACGTCGATTCCCGGCCCGACGACCTCCCTTCGGGGGGACGAGGGAAGAACCGTTACTTTTCGGGCGGATGGGCTGCCCAACCCGACCAACACGGACATTGTCGCCATCACCCAGAGGGAGGTCCTGCGTTCGTTCTACGATCAGTACCCTCAATACGACATCGAACCGTTCACCATGCCGATTGTCGGCGGAACCTCCGAGATGGACGTCGGTCCGCTCATGGCTATCTCGGCCGGGATCCCACCCCACGCGATCTACGTAAATTTCCGCCAGTCCTCCACCTACATCGAGCAGGGCTTCCTCGAACCCCTCGAGGTCATGCTGGCCCGCATCCGCAGCGACGACGAACGAGTACGACGGACCGACGAACGGGACAATTGGCTGGCCGACCCGACCCCCGGGGAAATCGAAGAAGCCCTGGAGTTGATCCGCGAACGGGTGCCGGAACCGAGTTGGCCGGTTGTCTACCGCGAAGACCTCAGCGGACGAAGCGATGAGAAGCATGTCTGGGCCATCCCCACGAGCAACCTCGTGCAAGCCCTGCTTTACCGCAAGGATGTGTTCAGTGAAGCCGGATTGAATCCCGAGAGGCCGCCCCAAAACTGGGATGAGATGATCGAGTTCGCCCGCATCCTCCGTGTGCCCGAGCGGAGGCAGTACGGGATGCTCTTCGGAGCCGGACACGGCACCAGCTACCAGGCCTACTCGTTCATGGTCTCGAAAGGCGCCCGCGCTCAGGAACAGGACGAAGACGGCAACTGGCGGGCGGCTTTCGACAGCCGGGAGGCGGCGGAAGGGATCTATTTTTTCTGGCGCCTCATTCGGGAGCCCTTTACACGGGATGACGGCCGGGTCATCAACGGTGCCGCCGGGCTGACCACCGGCCCTCGCGACCTCGAATGGGAGCGCGGGAACGTCGGCATGCAGTTCAGCTACCTGGACGAGCAGATGCTGGCGGCCATCAATCCGCAGCAGGTCGGAATCGCCCCGGTGCCGGTGACGCCCGAAGGTTTACGGGGCAGCGAGGTTAACGCCCGTATGATGGGCATTTTCAGCGGTTCCAAACCGGAACAGAAGCTGGCGGTGATGCGTTACCTCTGGTACATCACCAGCGATGAGGCCCACCGCCTGCGGACGCGAATTTTCGTGGAGAACGGTTACGGCATGTTCGTCAATCCCGAGTACCTGGAGCGGTTCGGGTATGAACGCGTCTTGCGACGGGTTCCGCCGGGATGGCGCGAAGCCTTTCAGACGGCCATGGAAAACGGCGTTCCGGAACCCTACGGGGCCGAAACCATGAACATCTACCGGTGGATGTCCCGTCCCATAAACCGTGCGCTGGAAGACGATTTCGCCGGCATGACCGACGACGAAGCCATCAGCGTCATCCAGGGATACCTGGAGGAGACGGTAGAGGAGTTCAATTTGAAGGTTCTCGGCCTGATCCCCCCCGAACAGATGCAGCAACGTCGCTGGATCGGCGCCGGCGTCATCCTGATCATCGCCATCGTCTTCAGCCTGGGAATGGCTCATGTCTGGCGCTATTTTTCCAGGGTCAGCGCACCGGTGACCGGACAGCAGAACTGGCGCCGGTACGCCTGGGGATACCTCCTGTTGATTCCCGGAATCGGGCTGGTTCTGACCTGGCAGTACTTCCCCCTTATCATGGGAGGAGCCAGCATTTCGTTCATGGATTACCGCGTGGTTCAGGACAGTTTATGGGTGGGTGTGGATAACTTCGCCAACACGCTTTTCGACGAACAGTTCTGGCGGGCGCTGCTGCGCACTTTTTACTTCGTCACCCTTTCCATCTGCCTCGGTTTCTGGCCCCCGATCGCCCTGGCAATCCTTTTGCAGGAAGTTCCCACCAATACGGCCAAATATATCTTTCGTACCATCTATTACCTCCCGGCCGTACTCATCGGGGTGGTGGTTATGTTCCTGTGGCGGCAGCTCTACGATCCGAGCGAACAGGGGGTGCTCAACCAACTGCTGCTCAGTCTCAACAATCTCGGCCCCGGCGGAGCAACGTTGCTCAAGCTCGGGGCACTCGGCATCTGGGGCTCGATCATCTACCTGCTGTTCGCCCTGCCTATCCGGCTGGGAGAGATGCCGCGGGGGTTGAAGATTACCCTTTGGGTGGTAGGACTCGCCTTCCTGGGACTGACCCTGAGCCCATTGTTCGACGTCGCGCGCAACGAAAACCTGGGGGCCGCATTCGCCCTTCTGGGAAACGTCGTCGGCACTTTCGACCTGGAGCCGCTCCGGTGGACGCAGTCTCCGGATATCGCCATGCTCTGCGTGGTGGTTCCGATGATCTGGGCAAGCATGGGCCCCGGCTGCATCCTTTACCTGGCGGCCCTGAAGAGCGTTCCCAACGACCTTTATGAGGCGGCCGAAATCGACGGCGCGGGCAACTGGCACAAAGTGTTTTACATTATCCTGCCGCGATTGAAATACCTGATCGTAATCCAGTTTGTCTGGGCGGTCATTGTCGCTTTCCGCGGTGGCGAGGAGTTCATTCTCATCATGACCGGGGGCGGACCGGGCGAAGCCACCACCATTCTTTCGCTGGAGATTTTCTTCCGCACCTTCGTCGAGCTGAACTTCGGCGAAGGCACCGCCATGGCCTGGATGATGGGCGCCCTGCTTATCGCCTTTACCGCCTATCAGTTGAAACTTCTTTCCAACGCCGAATTCCGCGCCGGTGGCTAGAGTCTTGAAACCGGAAATGGATTACTCGAAATCCTCCCACTTTTCACTTTTGACTTCTTCCCTTCAACGTCCACCTCATGCCGATCATCTCCCAAGTCCAGGCCCGAACCGTCCAGGGAAAACTGACCATCGCCGCCATATTCGCGATCCTGACCCTGGGCGCGGTAACCATGATCTATCCTTTCGCCATCATGGTTTCCGGATCCCTTCGGAGCGAAATGGACGAAACGGACCTCGACCTGATCCCCAGCTTCCTGTTCGAGGATGAAGTCCTTTACCGGAAATTCCTCGAGACCAAGTACAACCAGCGGGTTAACGAGTTGAACCAGGCACACCTGCAGCAGAATTTCTCGTTCGAAAACGCCGCCGTGCCGGAAGGGATCAACCGGGAACGCGTGGACGACTTCCACGCCTATTACGAGGAAAATTCCCTGCCCCGTCATTGGCAACTGCTGGGTGGGATCCGCGGCGACCGAACCACCCCCGAAGCCCTGCGGGAGCTGCGAAACCGGATCGCGGATCGCTTCGACGGCGACCTCAGTGCCTATAACCGGGCCACGGGGGGTGTCATCAACAACTGGATCAACCTGGTTATTCCGCCGACCGACTGGCTCTCGTTCCGGTTCGATGTTCCGGACGACCCCTTGTTCCAGGAGTATTTCCGGATGCTGGAGGAGGCTCCCCTGGCGGAACGTTCCGTCGTGTCCCTAACCGGGTTCTTCCTCGAAACGATGGTTTATCCCGTTTACGGCCAGAGCGACACCCACGCTTTCAACGAAGCCCACGAAGGCCTCCACATCGATTCCTATGCCGACTTTCGCCTGCCGGCCCGCGCACCGCCCGGGAGCCAGCCGGAATTCCGAACCGAATGGCTCGAGTTCGTCCGGGATGAGATCAACCCGAGCTTCGTGCTCCTGGTCGACGTGGACGACGGGGATTACCGTGACTACCTGAAGGATCTTTACGGGACGATTGACGAACTGAATACCGCCTGGGCCGCGGATAAAACCGATTTTGCGGAGATCTCCCTTCCCGCCGGCGAGTGGCTCAGCGGAAGCCGGCGGGCCGATTATCACGACTTTTTTGTCGAGCTCGACCCGGATGCCTACCGCCTCTACGGTCCCGAGTTCGCCTTCCGCGAATGGCTGGAGGACACGTACGGAAATATCGAGAACCTGAACGAGAGGTACGGCACTGATTACACCGACTACCAGGATGTCTTTCCGCCCATGGCGGAACTCGAGCTCGATCACGTCCTGGCCCATACCGGTTCCCTGCGCTGGACGTATTCGGTCCGCAATTTCATCAACGTGGCGGACGCCCTTTTTCTGCGCGGACGGGCCTTCCTCAACACGGTTATTTTCTGCACGCTTTCCGTCAGCCTCGCCCTGCTGGTCAATCCGCTGGCGGCGTATTCCCTCTCCCGTTTCAAACTCCCCGGTTCCTACAAGATCCTTCTGCTGTTGATGGCCACCATGGCTTTTCCACCCATGGTCACCCTCATTCCGACCTTTATCATCCTGCAGAACCTGAACATGATGAATACGTTCGCGGCGCTGGTTCTTCCGACCGTGGCCAACGGGTACCTCATATTCCTGTTGAAGGGATTCTTCGACTCCCTTCCCACGGAGCTTTACGAAGCGGCCACCATCGATGGCGCTTCGGAAATCCGGATCTTCTTTCAGATCACCATGGCCTTGAGCAAGCCGATCCTCGCCGTGGTGGCTCTCCAGGCTTTTAACAGTGCCTACACCCTGTTCCTTTACGCACTGCTGGTGGCGCCCAGTCAGGAGATGTGGTTATTGAGCGTCTGGCTCTACCAGTTCCAGGAAACCGCCTCCATGGGAGGGATCTTCGCCTCGGTCCTAATCGCGTCGATTCCGACGATCATCATCTTTATCTTCGCCCAGAACATCATCATGCGCGGCATTGTCATACCGGTCGAAAAATGATCGGACACGGGCCGAGGCCGACGGGTGACTTTTCGGTGCCGAAGGTTCAACCGCGAACCCGGTCCGCCTTTCCTATTCGGGTTTCCACTCCAGGATCGAAACCGTCTGGGGTGGCACGTCCTCCAGGGTTTCCCGCTGCCCCTGGCCGACAAATTGCTTGAATATGTGCAACTCCCGCTTCCGTTCCCAGATTGAAACGTCGTAGTTGGGCTCCCACAACCCCACCGATTCGGCGCTGAGATCACGGTGCACCCAATCATCGCGGCCGGGACGTTCACTTATCGCCACCGAAATCCGTCCGCCCCGTTCATCGTCGCGGTAAAGCATGAATACCCGGTCATCGTCATCCACCGCCAGTTTCGGACGGGAGATCGGAATGCGCCGGGTTCCGCCGCCCGCCAGGCGAAAAGGGGTCGTGCGCTCGGTCACTCGGCTGGTGTGCCACGTCTCTCCGTCGTACCAGACAAGGTGAAACTGCGGCACCTCCTCCCCTTCCGGCCGCCAGTAGGTCGCGATCATGGGATGTCCGCGGGAATCGACCGCCATGGAACACTGGTTTATGAGCTCACTGTTCTGGGGAATCTCCCGCACCACTTCGGTCTCGTCCCGGGTTATGGGCAGATCGTACGGCCGGCCGTCCGAACGGTACCAGGTCCGTCCCTCATCCGGCGAGACGGCGTAACCGATGTCGTGGTTGGTGGCGACATTCGAGGTCTCACGCCAGGTCCACGACAGGTGCCAGCGACCCTCGCCGTCGATGGCGATCTGGTTGGTATAGGCGTTTCGCTCACCCTCGCCGTCGATCAGCGGATGTTGCCGCGGGCTCCATTCCTGCGTCGCGGTATCGTACCGGTTCAGGAGAATCCGCCCGTTTCCCGAACCCCCGTCCCGATACATGAACACGAACCCGCCGTCGTCCAGATTGAAAAACTCGGGGTAGGTCACCCGGTTCTCGAACTCCCCGGTCATGGAGAGGGGTTCGGAAAATTCAAACGATTCCGGTTCCAGACTCCGCCTGTACGTCAACGGATGCCCGTGGTGGTCCCAGGAGAGATGCAGGTATCCCTCGCCGTCGACAGCGATACAAATGGCATTGTGTGCGTCCCGCACGTTTCCCTGGTACCCTGTGTTGTGAATCTCCCATTGGTCCGATCCCAGCTTCCGCCGGGCGAGAACGACCTGGCCTTCGGCGTCATAATAAGCCGCGTATTGCCGATCCCGGTAGGATGTCACGGCATGGGTGCGGAAGATCACCGCGTTCACCGAATTCCGCGCCCATCCCTCGCCGATGGGAACCGTCCGGGTATCGCCCGACAGGGCGAAGGCCACCGGGGGCAGCAGGAATGCAAACGAAAACAGAAAAAGAGGGGAGAACGTGTTCATTCGGAATGGTGCGAGGTCAATCATGGCGCAGGTCGCCATTTAGAAAAAAAGCTATTACATTCAGACGTTGTTCCGGCACCGAGTCAAATCAGACGACCCGGGAAAATTAAGGCGTTGACTCGCCGCATCCAAACGTGACATGAGAATTTTCCGGAAATTTTTCTGGCATCCCCCCGGAAAATTCCGCTATTTTCCCCTTTTTCCGCCAGGGTAGCTCAGTGGCAGAGCAGAGGACTCATAAGCCTTTGGTCGGGAGTTCGAATCTCCCCCCTGGCACCGGTCATTGTGCCCGAAAAGACTGAAGCGTAGCGGTAGGGTCGTGCGGACGCCCCGCCGTCATTTGACCGGTCCCAGGGTTTACCGCAGACTTCTCAGCGCGGCAATCACCCGGTCGACCTCTCCCGGTTCGATGCGAATAAAGGCCTCCTGCACGCCGCGCGACGTTTTGATGACGGCCTTGCAGCCTCCCGGTTCCGGCCTCTGAACACGGAATCCAACACGCTCCGCGCCCGCCCCGATCGATTTGCCCCCGATCGACTGGCCGATGATTACCGCCTTCACCCCGGGCACCTTTTCAATACGGGCGATCGCCCGGGCCCCTTCCTTGTCGGTGGATCGATGTCTGCCTCGCTTGACCATGAATTCCTGCGGAAATGCCGGGGGATTCGACTCCCGGTGGCTGTCAACCCAATCCCGCGGCGGCACCGACGGCAATGGCAAACCGCGAAAAAGGGGTTCCCGCCATACTTACACCGGGTAACGATCGAGGCGGTAACGGCTCCAGGCCAGAAGGCCCGCTATCCAAACAACCGCCAGGAAAAAGCTCCAAATCAAGAGGTGATCGATCCAAAAGGCCAGGAATGGCGCATCCCCCGGGACCTGAAACGGGATCTCCTCGAGTTGAAACAGGGCGGCCACGCGAACCGCGTCCACCGGGTTGAACAGGAGGATGGCGAGCCAAAGGACCGGAGCCCGCTGGAAAAAAGGGGCCTGCGCCCCACCGAAGGCGAGGAGGTCGAATCCGACGAGCAAAAACAACCAGAAGAGCACCGCGTAAATAAGGCCCCGGACCCGGTCGCCGGTGGAAAAGCCGACCGCCAGACCGAGAAGAAGAAACACCGCCGCGAGCGACGCTCCCTGTGCCCAAAGCCCGGCCGTGGGCCAGAATCTTGCGCCGGCAAAAAGGGCCGGAACAAAAACCAGCGCCAGGATGGTTCCGGCGGTTAAAACGAGAGCGGCGGCTTTACCGCCCACCCAGGCGAACCGCGAGATCGGCTGGCTCAGGAGCACTCCCCTTTCCTCCAACTCACCATGAGCCGAACTGACACCGATAAGCACCCCGAAAAGCGGAATCAGGTACAGGATCACCTGAAGCTGCAAGAAGGGAATCGAACCGCCCGAAGGCGCGAAGACGGCAATACCGATTCCGCCCAGAAGGCTGAGAAGGGTAAAGCCGTGCAAAAAACGGTTCCGGCAGCCGGTGCGAACCTCGCGGCGGAAGAAGGCGACGAAGGTGGAACGAAGGGATGTCATGACGAGCCTACTTTCCCCCGGTCGTCCCCCTCGTCCCGGGACAAAGGATGCGGCCGGATAACACCGTCGCGACAAACCACAACGCGATCCCCGGTCGTGCGCCACTCATCCAGGAAGTGCGTCGCGACCAGGACCGTCTTTCCTCTCGCCGCTTCCTCCCGAAGAAGCTCCTGAAGGCGATCCCGCCAATCGGGATCGAGGCTGGCCACAGGTTCGTCGGCCAGGAGAACGGGAGCGTCGGGCAGGAACATTACGGCCAACGCGAGCCGCTGGACCATACCGCCGGAAAGCTCCCCTACCGGTTGGCCGGCGAAGGCTTCGAGCGCGAACGTCTCCGTAAGCCCTCGGATCCGGCGACGGGAAACGCCGCGGAGGCGGCCGTAAAAATCAAGGGTCTGCGCGGGGGTCATGGCGTGGTGGAACGAGGCTCCCTGCGGGAGATAGGCTGTGGAGACCTGGGCTTTACGCCTGCGCCGGGCGTCTATCCCGTTTATCTCCAGGCGTTCCACGGAGGTGGGCCGGACCAGGCCGGCCAGGATCTTGAGCGTGGTCGATTTCCCCGCCCCGTTGTCCCCCACCAGGAAGGTGATCCTCCCATCCTCCACCACGAGGTCAGCCCCGCGAAGGACGACGGTCTCACCGTAGGTCTTGTTCAGCTTGCGGATCTCGATCATCGGGCGCTGCCGGCTTCGATCTCGGAGGGATCGGGGCCGCGCCGCGACGGCGCGAGGGGACGGGTATCCGTGATAAAGTGAATGCCGGGAACCGGCGCCCGCTGCAGCGCGAAGCGCAGAACCTTCATGCCGGGACTTTCCGAGAGAAATGCAATAAAGGGAAAATCGTCCCGGGACGGGCCGAACAGGTCGACCTCGCGATGCGGAAGTTCGCTTACGCCATCCCGGTCGAGGTCGAGGGTGGGCGAATCGAGCCAGCGGTTTCCCTTTCCATTCTCCTGCCAGTCATTGCGATTGTCGCGGCCGGCCAAATCGATATTGTGCAGGTTATGCCCGACCTGGTTGTGGGCAAAAAGGTTGCCCGTGGAGCTCGATGTGAGTCGAAGTCCGATGTAATTGCGGACAAAATCATTCCGACGGGCGGTATTGGCGTGGCTGTTCTGCATGTAATAACCGATCCGGTTGTGTTTCATGCGGTTGTTTTCGAGGGTCGACCGGTCGACGTTGTGCAGGAGCAGGCCGTACGCCCGCGGACCGCGGTTCTCGACAAAATTGTTTTCCCGCAAAACCACCTCTTTGGAAAACATAAGCGCGGCCCCGGCCGAATTATTCGTAAAGGTATTGCCGGAAAGGTAATTATTATCCGAATACATGTAGTGAAGCCCGTAACGCGCGTCATACACAAGGTTGTTCTCCACCCGGCTCTGCCGTGTAAAGGAGAAATAAATGCCGTCGCGCACGCCGGAAACTTCGTTGCCCCGTACCGTATTTCCGCTGGACTTCCAGAAATGAATCCCGTTACCCCGACGGTCGCGGGAGACCGAGCACATATCGCCCGCCCCTACGGTTCCGGTAACCACGGCGCCGATGTTTTCGGCCTCGGTTTCTTCGATCCCGCGTATGCGGTTCCCCTCGATCCGGACTCCATCAACTCCGCGCACATAAACACCGTGCAGCGAATCGGCGATCTCGTTTTCGAGAATCCGGGCACCGGCGGCACTGATATGAACCGCGGCGTGGTCGCGGGAGAGATTGAGTCCCGAGCCCGAGATTCGGAAACCGCGCAGAGTTACGTTTTCGGCCCGGATTGCGACGGTGTGACCTTCGCGGCCACCCTTCAGGTGCGGACGGTTGATACCGGTCAGGATAACCGGGCGATCGACAACCAGCTCCCCGTGATGCACGCCGCCGTCGACCCTGATCTCATCCCCCGGGGCGGCACGATCAATGCGTTCCTGCAGGGAAAGCGTCTCGGCCGCCAGGTTGACCGGTGGAAAAACCGCCAGGGCGATCCCCGTGAGAATAAGCCAGGTGCTCCGGGTGAATCTCATTTTTCCTCCATCAATGGCTACAGGCAAAACATTCGTGTTTGCGCCGGTCTCATCAAACGGCTTCCTCGGGGACAATCGGCTTTTCCCGGAGGGACAACACACCCGCCACCAGGATCAATAGGCCAAACGCCATGAGAAAATAACTTCCGGTGTCGGGGTAACTGAACTGGGTGAAATTGGCGATCCGGTTTTTCCCGAACAGCACCGGGGTAAACGGCTCGATCGTCATAGGCGCCCTGGGGTCGAGATTGTGCCCGTAGGAATAAAGCCGGTAATAAAAATTGCCCATCGAAAAAAGCCCGAAATAGGCAAACAGCACAAAGAGATCGACGACATTGCCCATGCGTCCGAAGACGACGCCTCGCAGGGACAAAAGGATGAAGATTCCGAAGGCGAACGGAATCCAGGTCATTTCCACGAAATCAGCCTCACGAATCGGCTGCATCCCGATGTAATGATTCAACAGGTTGATTTCATCGAGGTGCTGCCCGTCGTTGCCGGCCTGCAGTTGATAGGAGTATATGTAGAGCTCCAGGCCGTCGCGATACTGCGGAGCGACCAGACGGATCTCCCAAAGCGGAAAAAAGAAAGACGCGCCCAGACAAACGGCCGCCAGAACCAGGCAGAGTCGCGACCAGACGTTGAGCGGTTTCCGTAAAAAAAGCTCCTGTTTTTTGAGAAATCCCTGCACGTTCAAATGGTTCGTCGGTTTCGGATGTGAATCGCTGCCTAGGAATCTAACCGGAACGAGCCGCCATGCAAATCATCACGACAACAATCGATGTCTGCCGGCGCACCCCCCGCAATCACAGTTCCGGGCCCTTGCCAATCTCCGGTCATCACGTTTTAAAGGGCCACCCGCGGGAGGCTCCCTTATGGCGGGATCCCCGGCGCGGGTGGCATCTCTGAACGGACTATTCGGTTTCTTCCGCCGGCCGGACGGAAATGTAACCCTGCATTTCCTGGTGGAGCGCTGAGCAGAAAACGGTGCAGTAAAACGGGAAAACGCCGGGTTTATCCATTTCCACCGTAAAACTTTTGGTTTCTCCCGGATCGATATTGCCGCTGATATCCATTTCCCCAATACCGAAGCCGTGGGTCAGACCGGGCGTTTGCTCGGTGTTCGTGATGTGAAAGGTGACCGTGTCCCCCTGCCGCACATCGACGATGTCCGGAACAAACCGGCTGCGAATGGAGATCATCTTCACCTCCACCGAATCTCCGTTGCGTACAATCTCGGCGTCGTCGAAACTCCAGATCGCGTGCGGGTGCTCGTTTTCGGCCCGGGGGTAGACTTCGATGGGATCGATCTTGTCGGCTCTCAGGATCTGGGCGAAATGAGGTTCCTTATCGGTGAAGGCCTCCTTGACCATGCGCATTTCGTCGCCCGTGATATCGATAAGCTGACTGGTTTCGGGAATGCCCGGGCCAACTTTGATGTGACGTCCGACGGCATGCTTGTTCATGGCCACGAGCCAGTTCCCGTAGGGTTCCCGCGTATCGCTGCCCCCGACCACAAGGTGCCCGATGTTATAATGGACATCGATTTTATCGACCACCACACTTTCGAGGTCGGCTTTCTCTTCGTCGCTCCAGGGCGGCAACCGCCATTTGGCGACCTGGGAGTCGATGAACATGGAGGTGTAAGCATTGCCTCGCCCGTCGAACTGCGTGTGAAGCGGGCCCAGCCCGACCGGCACCTGCCCCTCCAGGACGCTGTCGAAATTGAGGACCGGAACCCCCCGCTTTTCATCCTCAAAGTCCTCGGCCTCGATCGCGGCCTGAATTTTCTCGAAGCTGTAAACCCCCGCGGTCGGGTCGAGCTTGCCGCCCGCCACGATCCATTGCCCGGACGGATCGGTGTCCATTCCGTGGGGAGACTTGGCGATGGGCAGAAAGTACATCACGCCCGGCACCTCGGCCGGATCGATCACCGGGACGCCGTCGATCTCCGTATAGTTCCCGTCGGCGACCGCCTGTTCCGCCGCGCGCCAATTGACCGCCGCGCCGAGGTCGCGATCGAGCTGACTGGCGTTGGCTTCGAGTACCGTGTGAGCCATCTCGGTGTTGTACGAGGTAAAGAAGGCCCATCCGCTGCTCGGGCCCTTCCCCGTGGACGAAAGATCCCAGTTAAACGGGGGAGTCAGAACCTGCCACCCCACGCTCATGTCGCCCGTGTCCGGATCGACCCGGATACCCGTGATGACGCCGTTGAACGCATCCTCGTATTCTTCCGGATGGGCGTACGTCCCTTTTGGTATCGGTGCCGAGAACCGGGTTCCCCCCATGATGTACTCGGTGTTTTCGGTGACGAAGGAGGAACCGTGATTCCCGCTCGTATTCGGAATCGGCCCGAGGATCTCCTTGACCTTGAAATCGCGCAGGTCGATGCGCGCGACCCGGTTATGGGCATTGTCGTTTACAAAAAGCCAGCGCCCGTCGTAAAGGCCGTCGGTCTTGGAAAGCGCCGGGTGGTGGATATCGCCCCAGGTGTAGTCTCCCAGCAACTCCTTCGTAACGTCATCGTAACCGTAACCCTTGCCCGGGTATTTGGTGAATACCGGTATCGTCACGATGTGCCGCATGGACGGAATCCCGGCCACAAAAACATTGCCGGAATGGCCGCCGGAATAGAACAGGTAATAGTCGTCAAAATCGCCCGGGGCGACGTAGGAAAGTTCCGCCGGCGAGCGACGGTCGTTATCCCGGGTGACATCATCCGGCGCACAGGCCCCGAGAATCGGAAGGGTTGCCAGCAGCGGTATCCATCGTGGGAATCGGGATTTGGGTACGAATCTCATATCAGTAGTCCTATGGAGGGTTGATCAGCTTTTGTTACAGGAAGCGGGAAACATCGCCGGCACAGCCGGGTCGACGAGCCACGCGCCCTGACTTCTTATTCACGAATGGCGTTGTTTAGCTTGACGATCATCGAGAATGGAAGGAGTTTTTTGTTGTCGCAGCAAAACCGAAAACCGGAATAAGGCCATCCGTAATTCGCCGGATGCCTGCGCTTTCGAGAAAGATACGAAATGCGGCTCAGGGTTTTGAATTTCGACAGGTAGGGGCGATATTGACAAAAAATCGGCACGGCTCAAGGAATTTCCAACTCCCGGGTATGGTTTTAAGCGCTTCGTTATGAAAAGACACGGCCCATCGATCCTCCCACTTATAGTTGGAATCATGCTCATCGTCGCTCCCGGCTGCGGCGACGGGCCCGGCGACCCGGCTGAGGAGTCGATCGCCGAAGACGCCCGCGTCTTTGAGGTTAACGGCCGCATACGGGGCATTGCGAGCGACCGGGAGACCCTCAATATCGAACACGAGGAAATTCCGGGTTTCATGGCGGCCATGACCATGCCCTTCCACCTCGCCGATCCGACTCTGGCCGAAGGGCTGGAAGCCGGAGACGCCGTCCGGTTCCGGTACGTGGTGCGCGCGCGGGAATCGTATATTGACCGCATCGAAAAACTGGCCGACGACGCCGTCCCGTCCTCACCGGCCGGAGGCGGCGCCCGACGTCCGGCGGATCCCAGGGTCCCGCGCCTTGAGGTGGGCGATCTCGTCCCCGATTTCCGGCTCATCAACCAGGATAACGAACCGTTTTACCTCCACGAATTCGAGGATAAAGCACTTGTCCTGACCTTTATTTTCACCCGGTGCCCGGTCCCGGACTTTTGTCCGCTCATGTCAGGAAACTTCCAGGCCATCCAGGACCGGGTGGCGGAGGACACGGATCTCCAGGAAAAAACGCACCTGATCAGTGTAACGATCGACCCCGAGTTCGATACACCCGAAGTTCTCGCCGAATACGCGACCCGATACACCGACGACACCGAATCCTGGACGTTCGCCACGGGGGGCCGGGATCGTATCGACGAGATGACCACCCGGTTTTCGGTTTACATTGAAGACGACCCCGAGTCCGACAATATCGATCACGCCCTGGCCACCGTTCTCATCGGACCGGACCGGCAGTTGAAAAACATCTGGCGGGGCAACGCGTGGTCCCCCGATGAGGTTGTCGCCGACCTGAAAGCAGCCTTGAATCCCTGAGTACCGTCTCTCTACCCCGAAAAGAAGAAAAACCATGAATATATCGACCTACACGAAATGCCTGGCCACCATCGCTGTGGCGGCAATGATCGCCGCGTGCGCGCCGAACGGGGAAGTGACCGAGACGGCGCCCTCGCCCGCTCCCGACACCGTCACCGAAACGCCGCCTCCGGAGAACGGCTTCACCATCGAGATCGGCGGTGACGACAATATGCGTTTCGACGTTACGGAATTCACCGTCGAGGCCGGTCAGCACGTCACGATCGTCTTCAACAACGTGGGCACAATGCCCAAGGAATCCATGGGGCACAACCTGGTGGTGCTGCAAATGGGTGTGGACAAGATGGACTTCGCCAACGCGGCGCAGCGGCATGTGCGCAACGAGTACATCCCGCCGGAACGGGAAGACGAGGTAATCGCGGCAACCCGGTTGCTCGGGCCGGGTGAAAGTGACACGATCACGTTCATCGCTCCGGACGAAACGGGAGACTACGACTACATCTGCAGCTTCCCCGGCCACACTCCGGCGGGAATGGTCGGCATCATGACGGTCGAGTGACCGCGCGCCGGCGCGCCGGGGACGGCAATCACCCGTTCCCGGTCCGCGCCGGCGGCTTTGCCGGGTGGCGAAATCGCCGGAGGAACGGGCCGAATGATGACCTTACGTCTCTCTCTGTGCCCCCGGCTTAAACTCCAGGGCAGTCCCGTTGATGCAGTAGCGTAAACCGGTCGGTTCGGGACCGTCGTCGAAGACGTGTCCGAGGTGGCCGTCGCACCGCTTGCAGAGGACTTCCGTGCGCGTCATGGACAAACTGCGATCCATTCTGGTGGCAATGCCGGCGTCATCAAAGGGCGCGTAAAAACTCGGCCACCCGCTGCCGGAATCAAACTTGGACGCGGAGGAAAACAGCGGTTGACCGCACCCGGCGCAGCAATAGATCCCGGCCTCCTTATGCTGGCTGTAATCACTGGAAAACGGCCGTTCCGTACCCTGCTTCCGCAGCACTTCAAATTGTTCCGGCGTCAGGCTGTCGCGCCATTCGTCCTCGCTTTTCATCATCTTTTCACCCATATCACATCGTTCCCCAAGGTTTCCCCGTTGCGATTTCCCCGCACGGCCCGGCTCCACGCCAGGCAGTGGCGAACCGACACCGTTTCGATCGATTCGCCCCCACACCCTACAACACCCTTTCCGTTTGTCAGGAAAAATGATAGAACCCCCCACATGAATGCACCGTTCGCGACCCTGCGCGTCCGCCTGAGCGCGGTCTTCATCCTGGTCGCGGCGACCGCCGGTATCGCCTGGTTCGCCATGATCCGAATGCCCTCCAGCAGTTACGACGGCCCCTGGAAACCGCTGACGGAAGCGGAGTCCCTTCTGAAGGAGCACCTGGCTTCGGACGTAAAATCACTGGCGTCTGAAATCGGTGACCGCAACGTTTTCGCCTATGACAACTACCTGGCCGCCGCCGATTTCATCGAGGCGTCGCTGCGGGCGGCCGGCTACGACGTCGACCGGCAGACCTTCTCCACCGAAGGCAGGACCTGCTACAACCTGGAAGCCGAAATCACGGGCTCGAAGCGTCCGGAAAACATCCTCGTGCTCGGCGCCCACTACGATTCGGTGGCGGGTACTCCGGCGGCCAACGACAATGCCAGCGGGGTCGCCGCGCTCCTGGCCATAGCCCGCGCTTTCGCCGGTGTTGAAACGGCCGTGACGCTCCGGTTCGTCGCTTTTGCCAACGAAGAACCTCCCTTTTTCCAGACCGGGAACATGGGAAGCCTGGTGTACGCACAGCGGAGCCGGGAACGGGGGGAAAACATCGTGGGCATGGTCAGCCTGGAAACCATCGGTTATTACTCCGACGCACCCGGCAGCCAGCAGTACCCGTTTCCATTTCAACTCCTCTACCCCAACACCGGAAACTTTATCGCCTTCGTGGCCGACACCGGGTCACGCGGGCTTCTGCGGGACGGCATTCGCGCATTCCGCGAAAACACCGCCTTTCCCTCGGAGGGCGCGGCCGTTCCCGGCTTTATTCCCGGTGTCGGCTGGTCCGATCACTGGGCTTTCTGGCAGGCCGGCTACCGCGGATTTATGGTCACCGATACCGCGCCCTTCCGCTACCCCTACTACCACACCGTCGACGACACCCCCGACAAGCTCGATTACGAGAGGATGAGCCGGGTGGTGACCGGATTGATCGCCATGACCCGCGAGCTGGCCGGGAAGAGGGATCCGTAAGGGTCCCTCAGGACTGCGAGGGCTCCGACCTGAGCGATTTTGTCGACGGCCGGGGCCCCGCCAAGGCGACCCCTTCCGTTTCGCTCTCCGGGTCGCTGCCGCCGGTCCGCGGCCACGCGCTCAGGACGGCCTTGACCAGGGTGGCGAGCGGGATCGCGAAGAAAATGCCCCAGAATCCCCAGATTCCTCCAAAAAAGAGCAAGGCCACGATGATGGCCACCGGGTGCAGGTCGACCACTTTGGAAAAAAGCAGGGGAAACAGCACGTTGGCGTCGAGCGTTTGAATGATTGCGTAGGCGATCATGACATAGACCAGCTCGGGACTCCAACCCCATTGAAAATAGGCGATGGTCAGGATTGGAAACGTAACCACCGCGGCGCCGATGTACGGAATGAGGACGGAAAGTCCGACCAGCACCGCCAGGAGCACGGCATAATTCAGATTCAGCAGGAAAAAGGTCACGTACGTAACCAGCCCGACGATCAGGATCTCCCAGAACTTACCGCGAATGTAATTGGCCACCTGTCGGTTGGTTTCATGCCAAACCTGCCCGGCCAGGGAATGGTCCCGGGGCAGGTAGCTCTTGAACCAGTTGAGGATCTTGATCTTGTCTTTGAGGAAGAAAAACACCATGAGGGGCATGAGCACGAGATAAACCACCGCCGCCATCAAGGTCGGCAGCAGGGTCAATGACGCCGAGAGAACCGTTTCCCCCAGGCGCTCCACCTCCGGCCTGAGGTTCTGAATCAACCGCATCATCTGTTCTTCGTTAAACAGCTCGGGATAACGCTCCGGAAGGTCCAGCAGGTACGCCTCCATGGTTGCGATCATGCGCGGCATCTCCTGGAGAAGCCGGGTCATCTCCCGGTACAGCAGGGGCACCAGGGCAAAGATGACGAAAAACAGCCCCGCCAGAAAGACGACGAACACAAACAAAACCGCCAGCCACCGGGGAACGCGCTTCCGTTTCAGGGCTCCCACCAGGCCGTCCAGGAGATAGGCGATGATTACGCTGGCAATTACCGGGGCGAGGAGCTTGCCGAAAAGGAGGATTACCGAAGCGGCCCCGACCAGGAGCAGGATCAGGATAATGACCTGGGGATCGGAAAAATGCCGGTTGAATAGACTGCGCAGGTAATCGAGCATAGGCCTCGGGGCGAAAAATCACACCCGGACGGGAATAAGACAAACGGAATTCCGAAATATCCTCAACCGTTAAACACGATCCGAACCGGACCCGGAACCGTATCACTCAACGACAATATCCCGGCTGACCACTTTTCCCGCCTGCACGGTCACCGCCGCGCTGCCGGAAAGCTCCGCCCCGTCCGTTCCGGAGCCCGGGACGGACGCCGTCAGCCGGTATTCTCCGGCCGGGAGCCCCAGAAGCCCGTACGTGCCGGACCCGTCGGCGTGGAAATCCCGGTCCTCGGCCCCGGAAATCCTCAATCGGGCGTCCCCGGCAGGCTCGCCGCCGGCCGACCGGTAAACCGTCCCCCGGAGGTGCCCCTGCCCCTCCGCGCTCAGCGGGGGCGCCTCCGGCACCGGAACCGGTTCGGCGAAAACCGCGGGAGTGTCCCCCCCGGAATGCCCGGTTGCGGTCAAAGCCCCCAGGAAATTTATGCGGGGAACCCCTTCGCTGTTGGTGTTGCGGTAGGAAAAACCGATCACTCCCTCCAGCCCGTCTCCCACATCGGTTGGCATCCGTGCGTCGCGGATCTGCCGCAACGTGGCCTCTACCGGGTTTTCGAAAAAACCGACCCCTATCGCCGCGTGCCGGCCGTGTCGATTGTCCTTGATGAACCGGTTCCATCGTTCCCAGGCCCCCCGGTACCGGTCGTCCTCGAAATAGGCCATGGGCATGTTGATGTCGAGAATACCCTCCTCCATCCACGCCGCCCAATTCTGAAGGACCCGGCGGTGGGCCGCGGTTGCGGGCCAGTCATCATCGGTCGCCGGTCCCGGCGCCCAGGTTATGGTCGCGGCCGACACCGTCACGCCCGGATTCTTTTCCTTAACGGCCAGGAAAACCCGCCGCAACAGCGCGGTGACCTCGTCGCGCCGAAACTGCATCCAGGCCGGGTCCCGCTCCTCCGGCAGCCCCTCGCGGCCGCGCAGGCGGTTAAATCGCTCCACCGCAACCTCGTTATACCCCCACTCCGGCGTCCGGTAGCGGATATAGTCGAAATGGATTCCGTCCACGTCGTAGTTCTCCACCAACTCCATCGCGATCGCAAACAGGTGGTCCTGCACTTCGGGATGCCCGGGATCGAGTACGTACGTCCGCCCGTCCCAAAGCTCGTCCTCCCGGTTCCGCGTCATCCAATCCGGACGCTGGTTGAAGACATGGCCCATTTGGCGGGGGGCGTTGTGCTGACGGTGCCACAGGGGATACGTGACAACCCAGGGATGCACCTGGATGGGCGGATCCTCTTTGCGGGCATGACGGATCATCGCTTCGAGCGGATCGAATCCCGACTCCAGTTCGGCCGCTTTCGGTTCGACATCACTCTGGTAAAAAACGTCTCCGTACCTCCGCACGTTCGGCAGGATCAGGTTGAAATTGCCGGCGCGGGCATCGGCGATCAACTGTTCGACTTCGTCTTCCGATTTGATCCCCTCTCTCCAGGCATCGACCCAAAGCCCCCGGTACTCCGCCCCGGTACCCGCTTCCAGCGAGCCCGGATACCCGACCGGTGAAATCAGAAACGCCGGCAGCAAACCTCCCCACAGGAGTGACCGTATGGAATAAAACGCTTTCATGTGGAAGCTTGATAGCGGTACCGCAAGCCGTAGGCAAGCGGTTCTTCCCCGCACCCTTCGAACACCCCCCGGCCGGGTGCGGACGAATTCTGCTCCCCGTCGCCACCGGCCCCGGTTTCGTACCGGTCGTTCTTTTCCCTTTTCTTGCGGGCAGGTCCGTTCGATCGATCGTCGGTTCACACGGCGTTTTTCCCTTCCCCCTTTCTCCATTCCCGCACTAGGGTAATCTCGAAATGACCACCTGGCAAAGTCCACACGGCCGTCCCCTTCCCGCGATCGGGGATCGAACGCTGATCATGGGGGTGATCAATGTGACGCCGGATTCCTTCTCCGACGGCGGCCTTCACCTGAGCCCGGAACGGGCGGCGGAGCACGCGGGGAGCCTGCTCCGCGAGGGCGCCGACATTCTGGATATCGGCGCCGAATCGACCCGGCCGGGAGCCCGTCCCATCTCCGCTGAAGAAGAAATCGAACGCCTCCTTCCCGTCATCACATCGGTTCGCAAACGGTATCCCGACGCCCCCGTTTCCGCGGACACCTACAAAGCCGGGGTCGCCCGCGCCGCGCTCGAGGCCGGCGCCGATATCATCAACGATGTCTGGGGCCTGACCGCCGATATGGCTCCCCGCCTCCTGGAAACCTGGCGAAAAACCGTCGCGGACAACGGGGACTGCAGCCGGCTGGAAGGTTCGCCCATGGCCCGCGTGGCAGCCGAATGGCGCTGCCCCGCGATCATTATGCACAACCGTGCCAAGCCCGAATACGACGATTTTTGGCCGGAGCTGTTCAGCGATATTCAAGTCGGCGTGGCCCTGGCAAAAGAAGCGGGCGTCCCCTCCCACCAGATCTGGCTCGATCCCGGGTTCGGTTTCGGCAAGGAACCGCGGCACAACCTGGAGGTGCTCAAACGGCTCGAGCGTTTCTGTTCCCTCGGCTATCCCGTCCTGCTCGGAACCTCGCGCAAATCCACTCTCGGTCTCATCCTGGATCGCCCGGTCGATCGCCGCCTTGAAGGGACCGCCGCCACGGCGGTGTGGGGCATCGCCCGGGGATGCCACATGGTGCGGGTCCACGACGTGGCCCAAATACGTCCCTTCATAACGATGGCCGACGCCGTGCGGCTCGGCCTGGATTATCCGCAAAAAACCGGCGGGGCGCTGTGAAACCCACCGCCCCTCTACCGGCGCGCTCCGCCGTAGCCGGCGACAACCGTCCGGGCAATCGTTAAAGCTGTTCGAAATCGAACCTGAGCCGGTTCCGCGCACTGCCGGGCAAGGGCATGAGGCCGCTTTCCCGGACGATTTCAGCCACCTCATCCCCGGTCAGGAAAAGCAACAGCTCCCGGACGCGATCGCCGGCATCCGCGGGGAAAACGAGGTAAACCGGCAACCGGATCGGGTAGTCCCCGTTGTGAACGTTCTCCGCGCTCGGCCCAAAAGCGATATCCCCGTCGTCGCGGGCCAATGCCACCGTCTGAACCGGGCTGCCCGGCGGCGGGGTGCGCGGAAGGAGGGCGATTGCCGCCGTGCTTTCATCCACCATGGCCAACAATTCGTCGACCGAATTCAGGTAGGCGACCCCGCCCCGAAGCCGGGGATTCCTGAGTACTTCATGGGTGAACAAATCGACCGCGATGCTCTGTCCCTGTGCGATCGAGTACGTCGCGATCGCCCGGGGACGCAATTCGCCGCCCGCCCCCAGTTCACCCCAGCGGCCGTACGACACCAGCTCCTCGGCGCCGAAAATCCCCGACACCTGACCGAGTGTGAGTTCGTTGGCGGTGTTTTCCGGATGAATCGCAAAAACGACCGTCTGGTAGGCAAAACCATACGATTCGTACCCTTCCAGGTGCTCCTCGCCGCCGGCCGGAACCGCCAGGATCGCCAGGTCCAGTCCCCCTTCGGCAAGCGCGGTGCGAGCCGCGTAACTCCCCTCCAGCCGGACGTCCACCGCCAAATCCTCGGTTTCGGCGAAACGCTCGATGGCTTCCCGGAAGGCTTCGTCAAACAAATCGCTGCCCCCGATGCGCAGCGCGGGCTGCTCTTCCGCGACCAGCGAAGTCGCGAATGCCAGGACGGTTAGAGAAAAAACAAAGTGGTACTTCATACGGGTAAAAGGTCTCATAGCTAATCGGAGGCACCTTGCGGAATCAAGGAAACAATCCCGGAACCGCCAAAATTGCGGCATTCATTTCCGGTCCACAACGTCGAGCTCCGGCCACTGCGCCAGTTTGCGGTGCAGCGTGCGGCGGCTGATCCCCATCAACCGGGCCGCTTTGCTCCGGTTGCCATGAGCCTCCCGGAGCGCGTTTCGCAGGATCTTCTTCTCATTCTCCTCCACCGAGTGCGGGTTGGTGACCGGGACGTCTCCCGCCCCGGAACGGGCCGGAAGCGTCTCGCCGCGGAACTTCGGGTCCAGGTCGTGCTCGGTCACCCGTTTTCCACGGTGCAGGATAACGATGTTCTCGGCGAAATTCCGCAATTCCCGCACATTGCCCGGCCATTCGTAATTGATCAGCAATTGCATGGCGCCCGGTTCGAGTACCACGGGCGGCACCCGGTTCTCCCGGCTGTAATGATGGATAAAGTGGGTGAGTAAAGCGGGAATGTCCTCTTTGCGTTCCTTTAGCGACGGAATGTCGATTCGCACCACGTTGAGACGATAAAACAGGTCCTCCCGGAAATCCCCTTCCGCCACCATTTCCTCCAGGCTCCGGTTGGTGGCCGCCACCAGTCGGACATCCACGTGCATCGGCTTCATCCCCCCGACCCGCTCGAATGTCCGCTGCTCGAGAAAGCGCAGGAGTTTCACCTGGGTCGTCTGGTCGATTTCGGCGATTTCATCGAGAAACAACGTTCCGCCGTCCGCCGCCTCAAACCGTCCGATCCGGCGTTCCGTGGCACCGGTGAACGCCCCCTTTTCATGCCCGAATAGTTCGCTTTCCAGAAGTGTGGGTGGCAGCGCCGCGCAATGCACGACAACAAAAGGACCCTTCGCCCGATCGCTGTTCTGGTGGATCGACTGGGCCACGAGCTCCTTACCCGTTCCCGTCTCTCCACCGATCAGGATCGTGGCCTTCGACGGTGCCACCAGCTTTACCTTCTCGATCACGGCCCGCAGTGCACCGGACTCGCCCACGAACGATTCAAAACTGAATTTTTCATCGAGACGCTGGTGAAGCTGCCGGTTCTCTTCCTCCATGTGCCGCGACTTCAATGCGCGCTGGATGAGAAGTTCGAGTTGCTCCAGGTTGACCGGTTTCGTCAAAAAATCAAACGCGCCGCGCTTCATCGCCTCCACTGCCGATTCCACGCTCCCGTAAGCGGTCATCATGATACAGACCGGACGATTCCGCAGCGAAAGCGCGCGGTCAATAACCTTCATTCCCGACTTCCCCGCCATCCTCAGGTCCGTCAAAACCACCTCGAAAGGCTCTTCCTCCATCAAATTGAAGGCTTCGTCGGCGTTGCGGGCGACATATACGTCGTAATCCTCCTCCAACGCCTGCTGCAATCCCTCCCGGGTGTGCTTCTCGTCATCTACAATCAATATCGAAGCCGGCATTTTACGTCATCATCGGAAATCGGGGTCGAAAAAGCAACGCCGTTTTCACCCTGTCAAAGGCGGAGAGGGAGGGATTGACTCGCTGGCGCTCGGGGCTTCGCCCCGCCTGCGGCGCCCTTCTCCGCTGCGCTCCGTCAAACCCACTCCGCGGGTTCTCATCGCCACCCTCTTCCCGCTTTGCCTGCGCCTGCGCCTTGTCAAAGGCGGAGAGGGAGGGATTCGAACCCCCGGTACCTTGCGGTACACCTGATTTCGAGTCAGGCACATTCGGCCACTCTGCCACCTCTCCTGAAAGGGGAAACTTTTGGAGAGTTTTTCGCGATTGACAAGAGCGAATCGTTCCCGGGTCCAAATCCAGGAAAAAGGGGTCGTCGAAGAAGTCGGGTCGTTCGGCGTGGACAAACATGGAAACTTCCCGGGTGAGGGTGGGGGTAAGGCATACGTTGCGCGCCAGCATCAGGGCGATCAATTCGTCGTCGACCGATGCGTCACGAATGCTGTGCGCGAGCAGCCCCGTCCCTTCCTCGAGCAGTCCCCGGGCGTCTTCCAGGGTCACCATGTGGGTGGTTTATACTGATGATCGATTCGAGCGAAAAGGGGTGGTGTTTGAGTTTCCTGTCCAGCCGGTTCGTCCGCGATTGACCGTTTCGGATGGATAATGTGGCCGTGTAAATCATGGAGTCAAGTGGGGCGGGATCTATCGCGGTTGACTGTCGCCAATCCGGCCTGACTCCGGAGCAGGTTCCCTTGATGGTGTGACACTGTGGTTTTGTGTGGACTCACTCTCGGCTCTGCCATTGATTTTTGCCATGAAACAAGATCGGATCGTGGGACGTTTCGAGGAAGCCGGCCAGGGGCAGGTTTTTCGTTTCTGGAGTGAATTGCAGCCCGCCGAGCGGGATCGTCTGGCGGCCCAGGCGGCGGAGATCGACCTGGAAGAGTTGGGTGGCCTGATTGCCGGACGCGATGACTCGGGCCTGGGGGACCTCGAAAATGTGGAGCCGGCTCCTTACATTCCATTGCCGGCGGACCCCACACGGGATCCGAAGTGGACAGCGGCGCGCGAACGGGGTGAGGCATTGCTGCAGGCAGGCAAAGTGGCCGCTTTCACAGTGGCCGGAGGGCAGGGGACCCGGCTCGGGTACGACGGGCCCAAGGGCACGTTCCCGGTGACACCGGTCAAAGGCAAATCCCTCTTCCAGGT
>PXDC01000242.1 GCA_003565135.1 Verrucomicrobiota bacterium | reverse complement strand
GTTGCGGTGGAGAGTGCGGGCGACCCAGATGGTCATGGCCAGACTGATAGCCAGGTAGAGCGAGTAAGTGATGACGGTGGCGTTCATGATGTTGACCTCTTGGTTGCGGGCCGCCCCGGCGTTCCGGAGCGGCGGTTTTCTTTTAGCCGGTTGTTTATTTAAATACCGGTATTTCAGAAAAGACAGAAATAAAAGAATAAGGTCAAGGGGAAAAATGCGGAGCGGATTGATTTTCGTTCGTGGTCGAACGGACGGCGCGGGTTGGAATTGCCTTTGCCGCCATGAGATAATTACCGTTTATGGATGCGAATATCCGGTGCCTTGGTTTTACTTGCGGGGAGCGTTCTGGTTGCGGGCGCCTCCACGGCCGCGGTGCCGGGGGAGCCGGCGCCGTTGCCGGACGGGGTGCTTTTTGTCGTCCGGAGCGGTTCGCCGAAGGTTCTCTCCGACCGTTTGTCGGCGCTTGCCGGCGAGATGAAAACCGAGCTGCGGTCGGATCTCCTCTCTTACATTTTGTGGGGGACCACAGAGGCTCCTCCACCGGAGGGGGTCTCGCCGGACGCTCCTTTGGGGCTTGCGCTTTTGCGGCACGGTCGGGATCGAGTGCCGGTACTGCTCGGCCGGATGGAAGCCGACAGCCCCTACCGAACGTTTCTGCCGGAAATTGGCTTTGTCCTTTCCGACTTTGAGGGATGGACATTCGCGGCCCGCGAGACGTTTGACTTGGAGGACTTCGCCGACTTGCGCGCCGAATTGATCCGCGCAGTCGAGCAGCCGAGGCGGCACGATCTGGAGATGGAGATCAATGTCCTGGAGATTGCCCTCCAGGTGCGGCAGACCGCTGAATGGTTCCTGGGTGGATTTCGCCCATCGCCGGATGGGCCAGAGAGCGTGGACGATCTGGAGCGGGGGATTGATGCCTTCTTCGATACATTGACTGCCCAGTTGGAGGACGTCACCCGGGGCCGTGCGGGGCTCGATCTGGGCGTTGATGGGATCCGCCAATCGTTCGAAATTGAGCCCCGTGAGGGAAGCGGGCTTGCGGCCTTTCTCCATGCGGAGCATTCCGCAGCGCTCGCCCCCGCTGAATGGCTTGACGGTCAGTCGCCCTTCCTCGTCCTGAGTGGCGTCGATTTTCCGGCGGTTCATGCCTACCTCGATCCGTTGCTGGAAAAGATCGAGGCGGCCGGGGGCGAGCTTATGGAATATCTCCTCCCCCTGGGCGGCTATCGTGAGGCGCTTCGCAGGAGAGCAGAGCTTGGCCGCGGCAGCAGCGCGGGAAGGATGGATTTTCTCATTCTGGAGGAGCCGCGCTGGCTCCAGGTGAGCACGATGCCGCTGGAGGACGAGGAACTCCCGGATTTTTTATTGGCGACCGCGTGGTGGCTGGACACCGATCACAGTGAGACGCCGGAACTCGACGTAGAGATCCGGTCCGGCTACACGCTTTATATTTTCCGGCAGTCGGGTAGCGAAACCGGACTTCACTATTTCGCCAAGGCTGGTGATTTGCTGGTCTCGGGTGAGGAGAGGGAAGAGGTCGTGCGGACGGCAAAAGCCATTATTTCGCAGGAGAGGCCGGCGAGGAACGCCGCGAACCTGTTGGATGAGGGCGCGGCTCTCCAGATTGTCCTGAATACGGAGGCCCTGTTTACCAGGGCAAAGCCGTTTCTCGGAGCTGAGGCGGTCGCGGTGGCGCCGGAATTGCCACCTGTGAAAATGACGCTACAAGTATCGGGTAGCCAGGCGACCGGGACGACCATGATTCCGGTGAGATTGCTCGCCGAAATTTACCGGCAAGTCGATCGTCTTTCGGGAATCGTAACCGAAGATCACCTCGAGTTTGAAATTGATGATGAGCAGTAGGAACAACATAGAGCGGGCAGGGTGGGCTGAGAGTGCAAGGACAGAAGCGCCAACTCGTTGTTCGGAAGGATGGTTCGTTACCGGGGGCCGCCGTCTAAGATCGCTCGCCCTTGCCGCGTTGGCGTTCGGCGTTCTGACAGGCACGGTGGAGGCGCGGTTTGATTGGAAGAAGCAGTTCGTTCCCGAAGAGGAGCGCAGGGAACTTGCCGCGGAGATTAACGCACATTTCCGCGCCATTCGGGAAACCGGCTGCCCGGTGAACCTGGAGGAACTCAACGCGTTCCATATTTACCCGGGGGAACCAGGGGAGAACGCCGCGCATCTTTACCTGCGGGCTTTCGCAAAGCTCGACGGCACCGGGAAAGAAGCTGCTTATTTAATTGCAGAAACCGAACTTCCCGAGCCGGGCGAGCGGCTCACCGGGGAGCAACTCGAGGCGATCGCGGCATTTCTCGACAGGAATGCCGAGGCGTTGATCCTGGTCGAGCAAGCCGCTGACCTTCCGTGGGCGCGGTTCGACATCGATCTCCGGGAAGGCTGGGGACTCCTGGTTCCGCACATAGGGCAGATGCGGCAGATCGCGCGGCTTCTTAACCTGCGTGTGGTCTATGCGGCTGAAACGGGAGATGCCGATGAGGTCCTTCGGTCCATTCGCGCAATGGGATCGGCGGCCAACGTGATCGCGCGGGAGCCGATTATCCTCAGCTTTCTCACAAGCCGGGCAATTTCAGGAATGCAGGCCAACGCGCTTGTCTATGCCGTGTCCCGCATCGAGCTGTCGTCTCAACAATTGATCGAGCTCGACGAGTCGCTGGAAACCAGCCGGTCGGCTGATGGTTTGCAGCGAGCCCTGTGCGGCGAGCGGGCGTTCGGAATCGCTTCTTTCCGCATGCTGGCTTCGGACTCCTCAATGGCCGAACTGCTCAGCTTGGATGGCATGAGCGATCGAATGACGGAGCGAGTGAGGTCGGTCGCATTCTACACCTGGCTGCGCGCATCCGGTTTCTGGTTGAAGGATTTTCAATTCTACCTCGATTCGATGCGCGACGGCATGGCGGTGGCACAGCTTCCCCAGGAAACGCGGACCCAATCACAGGAATGGAAGAAGCTCACCGACCGCGAGGAGGAACTGGTTGAACAGCCGTTTATCTTTTCCCTTATGCTGAGCGTGAGCGCCAGCCGCCTCATCCAGAGCGACCTCATCGCCCATACCCGCACCCACGCGGCGCAGCTCGCGTTGCGCGCCGAACGCTGGCGCGCGGAGACGGGAGAATACCCGGAGAGCCTCGAAGAGCTCGTCGCCGAAGACGAGGCCCATCGCGCAACAAACCTCTTCAGCGGCGAACCGTTTGAATACGAAGTCACACCGGACGGATTCCGAATCGACACAGGGGCCGAACGCATCACGCCGATGGTTGTCAGACACGGAGCAGATTAGTGATTTGCTCGACGGAAGCAGACGCCCATTGTCCGGGTGAGAGAATATTCAAAGGCGCAATCGAGGTATCTCCACGCATTCGAAAATTCGGTTTCTCAAGCGCTTCGAGCGATTGATTTCCGTGCCCTTCACAAACTCACATAGTCGAGCGAACCAGCCGCCGTAGCCTGTGGAGGCCGTCTTCGTCCCGGCGTGGCCCCGCGCCCGTCGGCGGGTTCCCATCTCCCTCTCCCGGTTCCGTTGCCAGCGGGTAAGCCGGGGTTCTTTTTCAAAACGATTTGGAGAAAATAATTGTGTCGAAGGGGGGCGGGGGGAGAGAATGGACGGTTATATGCACACACATGGTCCGAAACGGGTTTACAACAACCGCGCCTTGGAGGCTTGGTTTGCCCGTTTGACCGAGAGCTGGGAAAGGCACTTTCCGGGCGAGGCCCTCCATCGCGGAAGACGGTTTTACCGCGAGGGGGTGGTGCGCGAAATCGAACTGACTGAAGAGGACGCGATTGTGCATTCGAAATGGGACGGGCGCGATTGCCACGCGGTGATCGAATGGGCCGCCCTCCGCCCCTCCACCCGGTCTTCCTTGTCCGACATGGAAACCGGGCGCGCGCTGGCGGTGGCCGGGCTTTACGAAATCGAAGAGATGGTGATCGATGAGATCGCTCCCGTGCCGGCGGAGACACCGGCGGCGGAGAAAGGTCCGGAGGATGCCCGGGCGGTGTCACCCGTCCCGGCCGCGGAGCCGGAGAGTCCGCCGAGAGATTTGCTGCTGCGTTTTGAGGTGACCACCCGCGCGCTGAGCTTCCGGGCGTTTTGGATGTCCGGCGGGGCCAAAGAATGCCCGGCCTTGTTCAACGGCCTTAACGGCAACCGCCCGGTTACGGCGGCCGAACGGGAAACACTGATCCGGCTGGCTTTGCTGGCCCGCAAAGCCCATTTCGCCCTCGCCGTGGAGGGAGAGGTTTACGAGTTGGAGGAGATACCGGCCATCCTGTTTTTCCTGCGGCAGGAACTGGCCAATTGGCGGCGGTATTTCCGCATCGAATTGTCGCCCGAGGTCAAGCGGCTCGGGTCGGGCATCCGCCAGGTGGAGGTGACGGCGCGCGCGCGCTCCAGCGGCGGCGGTTTGGATTTGGAATGGATTTTCCGGGCCGGTGACACGCTTCTTGGGGAGGAGGAGCGGGAACTGCTTTTGCGGAAGCGGGGCAATCCCGTCTATCTGCCGGGGTTGGGCGTGGTCGAAATGCCGTCCGCCACCTCGGAGGCGGTGCGCGATTGGCGGGAGCGGGTGAAGGCGGTGGGCCGGAGTCCGGAGGGCGGGTTGCCGGCCTACATGATGTTTTCCCTGTTTTCCGAACGGCGCTTTCCGGTGGAAGCCGGGGAGGAGATGACCGCCAAGCGGAAAATCCTCACCCAGGCGCGGGTTATCCCGCCGGGGGCGTCCGATTACCTGCGCAATTACCAAAAGCGCGGGGTCGAATGGATGGCCCGGTTGTGCGATCTCGGCTGCCATCCGCTGTTGGCTGACGAGATGGGGTTGGGGAAAACCGTGCAGGTGATTTCTCTGCTGGCCACCCGTCCGCTGCCGGAAAATGCGCACTTGGTGGTGGCGCCGGCCAGTGTGATTCCGGTGTGGCAAAAGGAGCTGGCCCGGTTTTATCCCGGCACGGAGGTCCATGTGTTGAAAAACGGCAATCCGGTGGGGGAGAAACCGGCGCCCGGCATCTGGCTGGCCAGTTACGCCCAGGTGCGCCGACACGGGGAGGAACTGAGCCGGGTGGCCTTTGGTTACGCGGTTTTGGACGAGGGGCAGGTGATCAAGAATCCGGCCGCCAAGGTTTCCCAGTGTTGCCACAATCTGCGCGCCCGCCACCGCATCGTGCTGACCGGCACGCCGCTGGAAAACCGGCAGCTCGATTTGTGGTCGCTGTTTCACTTCCTGATGCCCGGGTTGCTCGGCACGCGGGTGGTTTTTGAGGACGCGGTGCAGCGGGAAGGGGATGCGTTTTTGAGAAAACTGCGCTCCCAGGTGGCCCCGTTTGTTTTGCGCCGAACCAAGAAACGGGTTGCTTCCGAGTTGCCGGAAAAAATCGAAATGACCCTGGCCTCGCCGCTCGGGGAATTGCAACGGCGAGAGTACGCCCGCATCTGCCGCGAGGGATTGGAGCGGCTCGGCGACGACATTTCCGCCACCATGCGGGGGCATTCATTCGGGTTGTTTGCCCTGCTGACCCGGCTGCGCCAAATTTCCTGCGATCCCGGTTTGTTGCCGTGGCTGGATGTTCCCTGGCGGGAGAGCGGGAAAATTCTTTTGCTGATGGAAAAACTGGCCGATATCTTCGCGGGCGGCCACAAGGTGGTGGTTTTCAGCCAGTTTGTCAGCCTTTTGCAGCGGGTGGAAACCGCGCTGGGGGAGGTCTTCCCCGGGGTGGAACGATTTCGCCTAACCGGGGCGACGACCGACCGCCTCCAGCCGGTGGAGGCTTTTCAGGAGCACGAGGGGGCGGGGGTCATGCTGGTCAGCCTGAAGGCGGGCGGGACCGGCATCACGCTGCACGCGGCTGATTATCTGTTCTTGCTCGATCCATGGTGGAATCCGGCGGTGGAAAACCAAGCCATCGACCGGGTTCACCGCATTGGGCAGACCAACAAGGTGTTTGTTTACCGGATGGTGGCCTCCGGAACCATTGAGGAGCGAATCCAGGATTTGAAAGAGCGCAAAAAGGATCTTTTCGACTCGGTGATCGGCGGCCTCGGGGGTGACGGGGTGCGCGGCGATTACCAGTCCCTGCGCGGCCTGATCGAGTTGGCCGACGAAGCGGTCTCAACCGGACCGGCCTGAAGGCGAAAAGCGGAAGGGCCGCAAAGCATGGAGTGGGGAGCGCCAGCCTTCAGGCGGCGAAACGAGGCCCCGTGGCAACCGTTTGCACACCGCATTCACCTTTCTGAAGCACGGCGCCTTTTCTCTGGTATGATTCACCCATTCAAATTATCAAAGTGGCGGTTAATGAATGGCTGCATCGCCTTTCTCGCATCACCTAAATCCACTGACTACATGGCGGAGAGGGAGGGATGGCAGGCTTCTCGCTTCGCTCGTGAACGAACCCTCTTTTCGGGTTCAAATCCCTCATGAACGCTGGCCGCGTCGGGGGGACTTTTGCAATCAGCCTTCTAACCTTTACCTTCCAAAATGGCGGAGAGGGAGGGATTCGAACCCTCGGTACCCTTTCAGGTACACTTGATTTCCAATCAAGCACGATCGGCCACTCTGTCACCTCTCCATTTAACCTGCCAATCTTCACCGATAGGCATCGGGGGAGTCCCGTCAATGGGAAAGTTGCTCCGGATTCGAATTTCCCAACTTCCCAGGGTTGACTGATGGGTAGAGAACGGTTGCGGGTTGCGCGGGACCGGAACCGGCGTTTACTTTGGGCCTAAACATGGACCATCTCTCCGAACTTTACCAAGCGGTCATTCTCGACCACAACCGCCGTCCGCGGAATTTCGGCAAACTGCCGGAAGCCAACCGCGTGGCCACCGGTGACAATCCTTCCTGCGGCGACCATTTCACGGTTTATCTGCGGCTCACGGACGACCGCATCGAAAAAGTGGCCTTCGACGGCGCGGGGTGCGCGATCTCCAAGGCCGCGGCTTCGTTAATGACCGTTTCCCTGATGGGGAAATCGGTGGCCGAGGCCGAGAACCTGTTTCGGGAATTTCACCATCTCGTGACCACGGGCGAGGCGGATGAGGAAAATCTCAGCGACATGGCCGCCTTTGCCGGCGTTTCCCAATTTCCCGCCCGCATCAAGTGCGCCACGCTCGCCTGGCACGCCGCCCTCAACGCCGCCCGCGGCACCGGGGACAAGGCCACCACCGAGGAACCGGTATGAGCGCGGCTTCTTCTTCCTGGCAGAGGGGGGTGGTCCGCGCCGATTTTCCGATCCTCGATCAAGCCGTCAACGGGCACCCGCTGGTCTATCTCGACAACGCCGCCACTTCCCAGAAACCGCGGGCGGTGATTGAGGCGATGCAACGCTTTTACGAGCGGGACAACAGCAACGTCCACCGGGGTATCCACACCCTTAGCCACCGCGCGACGGTGGCCTACGAGGGGGCGCGCGAGCGGGCGGCGGAATTTCTCGGGGCGGCGGACGCCTCGGAAATCATCTTCACCCGCGGCACGACCGAAGCGATCAATCTCGTGGCCAACTCCTGGGGCGGCGCCTTCCTGCGGGAGGGCGACCGGGTGTTGCTGACGGAGATGGAGCACCACAGCAATCTCGTTCCGTGGCACCTGCTGGCGGAGCGCCTGAAGCTGGAGTTGCTCCATGTGCCGATCACCGGGGACGACGGGTTGCTTGATCTCGAACGGGTGGACGGGTTGCTGGATGCGGGGGTTAAGCTGTTCGCTTTCACCCATGTCTCCAACACCCTCGGCACCGTCAACCCGGCCGCCGAACTCTGCCGCCGCGCACGCGAGCGGGGGATCATTACCCTCGTGGACGCCGCCCAGAGCGCCGGACACCAACCGGTTAACGCGCGTGAGATCGGATGCGATTTTCTGGCCGCCTCGGGCCACAAGCTTTGCGGCCCCACCGGAATCGGCATTCTCTACGGCAGGCGGGATCTGCTCGACGCGATGCCGCCGTTTCTGGGCGGCGGGGAAATGATTTTAAAAGTCGGCCTGAGTGCCAGCACCTTTAAAAAGGCCCCCCAGCGATTCGAGGCGGGAACTCCGCCGTTTGCCGAAGCGGTCGGGTTGCGCGCGGCCATGGACTACCTTGACGACATCGGACGGGAGGCGATTTTCGAGCACGACCGGGAATTGGCCCGGCACGCCCGCGCCGGCCTGGCCGACCTGCCGGGTATCCGGCTTTTAGGCACACCGGACGGCGCCGGAATCGTCAGCTTCCATTTCGACGAAATCCACGCCCATGACATCGTGACGTTCGCCGACCAGGCCGGCATCGCCATGCGCGGGGGGCATCACTGCACCCAGCCGCTGATGACCCGGCTCGGTCTTGACTCGACCACCCGCGCCAGCTTTTACTTTTACAACACCCGCGAAGAGGCCGACCGGCTGGTCGAAACCATGGCCCGCATCCACAAGTTTTTCACCGGCTGATTTTTTTGTAAATCCATCAACCAACAACCGATCATGAACGAAACCTCCCCACAAAACCGCCTCGCCGTTTGCAGTTGGTCGCTCCGTCCGACGGACGCCGCCGATTTGGTGGCCAAACTCGAATCCACCGGATTGCCTCGGACGCAGATCGCCCTTGATCCAATCCGGGCCGCACCCGATGCCTGGGGGGATTTGGCCGATCTGTGCCGGGAAAAGGGAGTGGAATTGGTTTCCGGTATGTTTGGCGCCATCGGGGAGGATTATTCCTCGTTGGAGAGCATTCGCCGCACGGGTGGAGTGGTGCCCGATGAGACGTGGTCCGGCAATCTCACCAACATCACCGCCAACGCCGCCATCGCCGAGTCGCTGGGATTAAAATTGGTCACCTTTCACGCCGGATTTTTGCCGGAGCAGGAAGACGATCCGAAGTTCACGGTCCTTATCGACCGCATCCGCCAATTGGCCGACTTGTTTGGGGAGCGAGGCATGAATCTTGGATTTGAAACCGGGCAGGAGCGGGCGGGCACGCTCAATCATTTTTTGGACCGGCTGGAGCGCTCAAATGTCGGAGGGAATTTTGACCCGGCCAATATGTTGATTTACAACATGGACGAGCCGGTGGAGGCGCTCCGCGCCCTGGCCCCTCGGCTGCTGCAATGTCATATCAAGGACGCGGTTCGCCCGACCGGAACCGGCACCAAGGGAGGTGAGGTTTTGGCCGGGGAAGGCGAAGTCAACTGGCCGGAATTTTTCGCGGCGCTGTTGGAGGTCGGCTATGGCGGTCCTCTTGTGATCGAACGCGAAAAAGGCGACCGGCGGGTGGAGGACGTGCGCCACGCCGCCGCGCTGGTGGTAAGGATCGGCGGATAGTTGGTCTTTTGCCAAATATTCACCGGATTGCGCGAAAAGCGGCGTAAGAAATTAGTCCCTTACCCAGAGAATTTCGCGCAACACGGGGGGGAAAGCAGGGCGAGCCTTTGGCTTGCCAGTGACAAGCGGGACGCTTGTCCCACTCATGGTTCCGGCTTCGCCGGGACGACGGGACGAGGGTG
>PXDC01000136.1 GCA_003565135.1 Verrucomicrobiota bacterium | reverse complement strand
TGGGTCCGCCTTGCCAGCGGCTCGACTGAGCTCGCCGAAGTCCGAACTTCTGCGATTTTTGCAACATCAGGGTGGATTTTGGATTTGAATTCCGGGCGGTGGGAAGAAATCGGTCGAAGAGGAGACGGTCGTGCTTAACGACCTATCATTCACATAGAACGATTCACGAACAAAGACTTACTGTTTACCCGCCGCTCGTCAGCCTTTCGTCTCCCGCGTTTTCCCGGCACCATCGTTGGCAAAGGCGGAGAGGACGCTCTGAAGGTAACCGGCCATACCGACAACGTCGGCGCCGATATTGAAGAAACGGAAGCCCTCCTCCTCCAGTCGTTCGCGCGAGCCCGTCATACCCGCCGACATGGCGTACTTTCCGTGTTGCGTAGCGGCGGCGGCGACCCGTTGTCGCGCCTTCACCACCTCCGGGTGGTTGATCTCGCCGGCGTGGCCGATGAGGTGACTGTAATCGCCCGGCCCGAAGAGGAGGATGTCGTAGCCCGGGACTTCGGCAATCTCGTCCACACGGGTCACGGCTTCCGGGGATTCGATTTGGAGGACAATCAAACGTTCGGTGTTGCTGTGTTCAATATAGTCATCGACAGGAACCTGGCAGAATTGGGCGTCGGCGTTTCCGCCGTCGATGGCGCGCCGTCCGAGCGGGTGGAAGCGGGTCCATTCAACCACTTGACGGGCTTCCTCGGCCGAGGTGACGTGCGGGACCATGATGCCGGTGGCGTCGGCTTCAAACGGTTTGACGTAGCCGCTGTAGCTGCCCTTTTCGACGCGAACCACGGTATCCATGTCGTGGAGTTTGGCCGCCCGGATCTGGTGTTCCAGGTTCAGCCAGTCGTTGGGGACATGTTCGTTGCACAACCAGACAGCGTCCATGCCGGCCATGCCGCAGAGTTCGATGACCCGGGGGTCCGAGAGGTTGATCTTCATGGAAGAGGCCGATCCGCCGTGGCGGAGCTTTTCCAATACGCGGCTGCGTCTGAGGATGTTCATGGCGTTAAATGGTAATACCGATCAGGGATAACATAAGAGCAGGCGGTTGGGAATGCGATTGTTCAACGGTCAGAGTTCCTTGTAAAGCTCCTCCAGGGCGACCGGTTGTCCGCCCCGTTCGCGGCTGTGAAGGCCCGCGATGAGAATCAGCATGAGCTCGACGGTCTCCGGAAAAGGGAAGGGCGCCTGCCCGGTGCGAATCCTGTCGATGAAGGCGAGCATTTGGTTGCGGAACGCCGTAAAGGTGTCGGCGAGTTTGACGGAACGGGTGCCTTTAGTCCCGTAGGCGTGGAGGGTACCGGAGCTGCCGGGCGCGCCGGGCAGGACGGCAATGGTGGCCTGGAAACCGTTTTTGTGACGGAGAGTGACGATGTTTGTGCCGTGGGATTCCGTGTTCGTCACGTCGGCAAATCCGCGTCCCGGAAGGGTGAAAACCGGTTCGAGCGCGTGGATGCCGTAGCGTTCCCAGGTCTTGACCGTCGTGGCGGTGATCCAGCGCGGTTCGCCGAGCGAAGGAAGGGCCTGCTGCAAAACCGCCAGTTCGGGAGAGTAGCGCAGCCCGCTGGAGGAAAGGACGGGGCTTCCCGCCCGCTCCCATTCAACGAATCGGCGTAGGTCGGGGATATTGGTGGCCAGGGGTTTGTCGACAAAGACCGGAAGCCCGGCTTCCACAAATGGGCGGGCGCGTTCGACGTGGTCGTTACCGTCGTCGGTTGCGATAATGGCCGCGTCGATGTCGCCGATCGCGTCTTCGGGACTCGACAGGACGTGGGGGATGTTTGCCGCGGCCGCAATTTGCGGCGCCTCGGCGGGATCGTCGGTCCAGACGTGCGTGACCCGTGCGCCCGGGATGCCAACAGCCTCGCGTGGTTGCCGTTCCAGGTATTCCGGAATGATCGGGTAGCGTGTTCCGATCGCGCGTTTCATGGCGGCCGGGTCGTATCCGTTGATGATTGCCGACCACGAATAGGGGTGTGCGTTGCCCTCGATCATGCCGAGCATGGCGAGGCGGAACTTTTTTCCGGACGAATTATCGTCGGACGTCGGGTGTGCTTTCACAGGGTCACCCGCTTTCCGCTTCGCGCCGAGTCAAGGGCAGCGAGATTGAATTTAAGGGTCTGGATCCCCTCTTCGAGGGAGCAGAGATGGGTGTTCTTTCCTTCGAGCGCGTCGAGGAATGCGTCGGCCTGGGCGCGGAACAGGGTGTCGCGGTCCTCGACCGGAGCTTCGTGCCATTTCCAGGCCGCTTCCCCGTGCCGAAGGACACCCCAGCGATTCCGGTGAAACTCGATTTTGATGCTGCCCATTTCACAGTGAAGCCAGAGGGTTTTCTCGTTCGGCGCCTGGAACTGGTTCAGGGCGTAGGTTACCAGAACGCCGGCGTTGCGGGCGAGCACGTTGACGGTGTCCTCCACCTCCACGCCTTCCAGCGCCTGGTGGGCGGCGTCGCAGAAAACCGCTTCGGTCGGCCCCAGGAGCCATTCCATGGTGTGGGCGGAGTGGGTCAGCGCGTCCTGGATTGCGCCGCCGCCGGTTTCGTGGCGTGCGTAGTAAATATCCCGGTACGCGGGCCGGAATGTGGGGAAATGCTGTCCGCTGACAGTCACCGCGTGCAGGGGCCGACCGAGTTCGCCGGTCCGAAGAAGGGCCCGCGCCTGTTGCGTGGCCGGTGTGAACCGCAGCACGTAGGCGACGGCGACGGGAACGTTCCGCTCGTCCCGCAGGCGGAGCAGGGCGTCGGTCCCCTCGATGTTCGTGCCCAGGGGCTTTTCCACCAGGACCGCCGCGCCCGCGCGGAGGGCGGCGGTTGCCATCGGGATGTGGATGTGGGCGGGTGTGCAGATGACGATGCCGTCAAAATTTCCCGTATCGAGCGCCGCATGAAAATCGGCAAACGCGCCAACCCGGTACCGGTCGGCGATTGTTGTTCGCAGGTTGCCGTCGGTTTCACAAAGCGCGACATCGGCCCGACCGGTGCTTTGGAAGCAACGCAGGTGCCGCTCGCCGATGCTTCCGGCACCGACAATAAGGAGGGTGGGTTTCGGTAACGACATTGCCGGCATAATCGGAGTCCTGGGTCCAGGCGGGAACAACCAATAACTTGACGCGATGGCTATACCGCTATTTCGTTACTTCGGGCAAGAAGGATCTTGTCGCCCCTCTTTATACGATGAAACTCACCCGGGAGGTTTGGCATGAGAAACGGTACGTGGTTCCGCGCAGGTTTCGCCGGAAATATTGAGGGGCACGATCATTATCACAGGGGCGGCGTGGCGTGCGACCCGAAGGCGCGTTTTCGTGAGAACTGACAAAACGGAAGAAACGGGGACCGAGACCGAAGAACCGGGAGCGGCGACCGGCGGCTGATAATCAATAACAAGTACGGCCTTGCCTCCACTCGCGCACACCACATCCCCCGGTCTCCACCCCGTCGATTGGCTACTCATTGCCGCCTACGCCGTCGGCGTCGTCTGGCTGGGGTGGTATTATTCGCGACGGCAGACGACAACGGGGGAGTACTTTACGGGCGGCGGGAGGATGCCTTCGGGACTGATCGGCATATCGCTCTTCGTTACGCTCCTCAGTACGATCACTTACCTGGCTCAGCCGGGCGAGATGATCAGGCACGGCCCGGTCGTATTGGCCGGGCTGCTCGCAATACCGATCACCTACCTGGTTGTCGGTCATTTGCTGATACCGGTCCTGATGCGGCAGCGTGTCACCAGCGCCTACGAACTGCTCGAGGCCCGGCTGGGAACGGGCGTGCGTTTGCTCGGGGCCACCATGTTTATCATCCTGCGGCTGGTTTGGATGTCCCTGCTGATTTTTCTGACATCGAGCGCGCTGGTGGTGGTTCTTGGTCTCGGGAGGGAATGGGTTCCGGCGGTTGCGGTTGTGAGCGGCCTGATCGCGATTGTTTATACCTCCCTGGGTGGAATCCGGACGGTCGTTATAACCGATCTGTTTCAGTTCTGCCTTCTTCTCGGGGGAGCCGTTCTGACCATCGTGCTCGTAAGCGCGAAAATGGGCGGTTTCGGATGGTGGCCGAGCGAGTGGGTCGCGACCTGGGACACGCAGCCTCTCTACAGCTTCGATCCGCACGTGAGGGCGACGGTGCTGGGAGCGATTGTTTCGACGATTGTGTGGCAGGTTTGCACGGCCGGCGGCGACCAGACGGCGATCCAGCGCTACATGTCCACCCGCGATGCGCGCGCGGCGAGGCGATCCTACCTGGTCACATCGGTCGCGCAGGTGGTTGTGATCCTCGTTCTCGCCTGCGTGGGCTTCGCCCTTCTCGGGTACTTTCAGGAGAATCCGGGCGCTCTGCCCGAAGGGATGGATTTGGTTGCGGACGGCGACCGGGTATTCCCGTTCTACATCGCCCAGTACCTTCCGGTCGGGCTCTCGGGGCTGGTGGTGGCGGCGATGTTCGCGGCGGCCATGTCAAGTATCGACTCCGGGGTGAACTCGATTACCGCAGTTGTTCAGACGGATTTCCTCGACCGGGTCGGGAAGCGTCCCCGGACGGAAAAAGGGCACCTGCGTTTTGCGAAGGTCCTCGCCTTTGGAATCGGTATGGTGATTGTAACGGCCAGTTCCCTGATGCAGCACGTTCCCGGGAATTTTCTCGAGGTGACCCAGAAGACGACGAACCTGCTGGTGACGCCGATCTTCGCCCTGTTCTTTCTTGCGCTCTTCGTTTCCTTTGCCACGCCGCTGGGTGCCGCTACGGGGTGTGTTTTCGGGATCACCACAGCGGTGTTGGTCGGTTATTGGGACGTGATTACCGGGTTGGAGCGGCTGAGTTTTCAATGGATCGGAATCAGCGCGCTCGCGGTGAACCTTGCCGTAGCCTGCCTGGTGAGCTACTTTGGGCCCCGGCGGACGATGTCGTAAAGACCTTTGAGTTCCCGGTCGGCGGGAGCCATTCCTTCTTACATCCTTCCGATCTGCCCCACGGTCAGGCCGCCGTCCACCACCAGTACCTGGCCGGTGATGTAGGCGGCGGCGTTGCTGCAGAGGAATGTGATCGCGCCTCCGCAGTCTTCCGGAGTGCCGATGCGGCCGAGAAGAATCTTCTTTTCGTAATGTTCCCGTTTCTCCGGATGGGCCTCCATCCAGCCGCCGGTCAGCGGGGTCCTGATCAGGCCGGGAGCGACGCCGTTGACCCGGATATTGTACCTGGCCAGGGAGTGGGCGAGGGTGCGGGTCAACATGACCAGGGCGCCCTTCGAGGTGTCGTAGGCGGTGGAGTCCTCCTCCGCCTGGAAGCCGTTGGTCGAGCTGACAATGACCACGGCACCCGGTCGGTTCTCGTTTACCAGGCGGGCGGCGAAAGCTTTTGCCAGGAAGTAGGCGGCTTTTACATTGAGGTCCAGGGTTTGGTCCCAGCGCTCCTCGCTCATTTCGAGAAACGGGACATCGAAAAACGAACCGGCATTGCAGACGAGGAGATCGAGATCCGGAGCTTCGGCAAAGGCCTTTTCGGCCAGCGTTTCCGGTCCGCCCGGGGCGGCGAGGTCGGCGGTGAGGTAGGGAGCGCCCTCCGGGATGTGGCGGGGCGTCTTTTCCCGGCCGTGAAAGAGGGTGGCGGCGCCGGCCTCCCGCAGGGCTATTCCCGCAGCCAGGCCGATGCCTTTGGACGAACCGGTGACCAGGGCGGTGTGGTTTTCAAGCGAACAGGGATTCATCGGCCGGATTGAGGAATTTCAACGTATTGGATGACGTGATACGGGATGACATTTCGGCGGCGAGGCCGTCGAGGCACGCCGCCTCGCGGGCGTAACTGGAACGCAGGGAAACGACTTCCGTTTCGTGCCGGGCGACGTAACTGTAAAACGGCGAATCGCTTCCCCACAACAGTTTTTCCGGGTAGGCGTCGGCGAGATCCCGCAGGACGCGGGAAGGATCCGTGTAATCGGAAGGGAAGCGTTCGTTTTCCGGGGCGACGATGGGAAGCCCGCGCACGACGGCGTCGCAGTGGATGGCGTGGGCCGAGCAGTCAAACCAGCAATTCGGGAGCGCCGCCAACCGGTCGAGGGCCGCCTTCTCAAAGCGGCAGGAATGCGCCAGGCAGAAGCGGATGTCGGGGTGGGCCTCCGCCACGTCGAGGATGTCGGAAGACTGGGACCAGGTATCCTCTTTGAGATAACTGGAATGGATGATCAGCGGCAGATTCCATTCCCGCGCCAGGTCGAGAAAAACGGAACCGTCCCCCAGCAGACCCTTGACCCGCGAACGGATGATGGTGCCCTGGATCTTCAACCCGTGAAACCGGTACTGGTTTCGCAGTTGTCGCAGCGCTTCCGCCTGGGCCCGCGTCTCCCGTTCCGGGTCCACGATCATAAAAGGCAGCATCCGTTTTCCCTCCTCCGGAAAAAGGACGTGGATCTCCTCGAGCATCCGGCGGTTTTCGAAGGCATACGGAACCCGCTCCACCGCTCCCTCGCGTTCCAGGTTCCCCGTTCGGAAACCGGCGGGCGAAAAACTCAGGTTCGAGACCATGGGAAAAACAACCCAGTGCGTCACGCCGTGCCGGGAGCCGTCGGCGACGAGAGTCGGGGTGTCCTGCGCGTAGGGGAAATCGCCGTGGAGGTAAAAGAGGAGGTCGACCCCCAGGTGATTGTGGCCATCGATTTTCATATTTTGCTTGATGAAACCTTCATTTTGCAATGTAAAACAAGGGGGTAAAGAAAATTCGATGTCGATAGCCGTAATAGAAAAAACCTTTCGCGTCCTGGAGACCCTGTCCCGGTTCGAGGAACCGGTGCCGCTGCTGCGGCTGGCCTCTTCGGTGAAGTTGCCCAAGCCGACCGCCTACCGGATCCTGCAGTCGCTGGCGGGCCTCGGCTACGTGGCCCAGGAAACCGGGTCGGGGCATTATTTCACCACCGACCGGCTGGCGGGCCTGGCGTTGAGGGATCCGCACCACGACCTCAAGGAACTGGCGCGTCCGGTGATGGAGCAACTGCACGCCTGGTTCGATGAGACGGTTAACCTGGGCGTGCTGGAGGACCTCCGGGTGCGGTACGTTTCGGTCATCGAAACCTCCCGGTCATTGCGCTGGGTGGTGCGGCCCGGGCGAAGCGACCCCTTTTACTGTACGGCTCTGGGTCGGGCGATCGCGGCCTGTCTTCCCGACGCGGAGCGGGCCCGTTGCGTGGAGCGCGTGAAGACCGAGCGGGTTACGGCCCGGACGGTGACCGAACGGAAGGCCATCGCGGCGATTCTCGACGACGTGCGGCGTCGCGGCTGGGCCATTGAGGAGGAGGAGACGGCCGCCGGCGTCGGGTGCCTCGCCATGCCGCTGGAGAAGTGGGGGGCGCCGCATGCCGCGATCAGCGTATCGGTTCCCATCAACCGGTTTACGGCGGGGCGCCGGCGGGAGTTGGTGGGGGCGTTCCGGCGGTTGAAGGCACAGGCGGAAAAAGAACGAAGGCTTCGCGATTCGCGCTCCCGTTAGCCCTGGCCCCGTGCACATCTCGGTTCCGTTTTGATCCAACATCGATTCACCATGAAAGAAAACCACGATCCCTTCGCCCGTTCCCGCGAACTTTTCGCCCGGGCCCAATCCTCCATCGCCGGCGGCATCAACAGCGGTATCCGGAAAATGGAACAACCGGTGCCCCTGTATTTCACCCGCGGGGAGGGCCCGCGGGTGTGGGATGCGGACGGAAACGAATACATCGATTTCCAGATTGGTCAGGGGGCGTTGCTTTACGGGCACGCGCCGAAGGGAATGGCCGACGCGATTGCCGCCCAGGCGCGGCTGGGCACGCACTGGGCGGCCCAGTGCGAACTCGAGATCGAGGTGGCCGAGCGGCTGCAGGCCATGATTCCGTCGGCGGAGCTGATTCGTTTCAACAACTCCGCCACCGAGGTGGTCTGCGCGGCGTTCCGCCTGGCCCGGGCGCACACCGGCCGGCCGCTGATCCTGAAGTTCGAGGGTCATTACCACGGTTGGAGCGACGAGGGGCTGGTGGGTTTCGGCACACCGCCGGAACGGTGGGGAGACGACGAGCAACCCGAGCCCTTTCACCCGAGCCGGGGGGTGATTCCCGAGGTCCCGCAACAGTTCGTGGTGGCACGGTGGAACGACCCGGAGCATTTGCAGCGGCGGGTGGCGCAGTTCCCGGGGAAGATTGCGGCCATCGTGTTTGAACCGGTCCTGTGCAACACCGGCTGCATGGAGCCGGCCGAGGGCATGCTGGCGGCCATTCGGGAGATTTGCGACCGGGAGGGAATCGTCATGATCGCCGACGAAACCATTACCGGGTTCCGTTTCGGGGCCGGGGGCGCACAGGGATATTACGGTTTTGTTCCCGACCTGACCGTGCTGGGGAAAGCCCTGGGAGGCGGCACGCCGTTCGCCGCCCTGGCGGGACGGAGAGCGTTTTTTACCGGGATCCTGGAGGGAAGCGTGATTCATGCCGGCACCCTGAACGCGAATCCGCTGTGCCTGGCGGCCGCGAAATGGTGTCTCGATTTTGTGTGCGAACGCGGAGCGCGGCACCCGGGCGAAATGATCGAGCTCGGGCGCAGGCTCATGGAGGGCCTGCGGCAGCTCGGGAAGGAACACGGAATTCCGCTGCGCCTCCAGGGACCGGGGCTGGTGTTCCATGCCACCCTTCTGAAGGATGGTGCGGAGGACGGACCGGTCCGCGATTACCGGGACTACGTCCGGCGCCACGACGCCGCCCGCTGGACGCACCTCCGGCGCTGCCTGCTGGAGGAGGGCGTCCGCGCCATCGAGCGCGGGTTGTGGTTCCTGAGTATGGCCCACAACGATGCGGACATCGACGAGGCGCTGGGCCGGGCAAAGCCGGCGTTCGAGCGGCACGCGGAACAATGGAAAGCGAACGGGCGGGGCTCTCCGTCGACGGCGTGACGGCAACGGGACGAAATCTCCGGCGGCGGGAATCCGAAACTGTCATGAAAAAGCGAATACTCGTTGCGGGACTCTTCCACGAGACCCATACCTTTGTCGAGGAGCGGACGGGTTTGGAGCAGTTTGGGATTCGATCCGGGAGCGACCTTTTATCCGCCCGCGGCGACGGGTCACCCGTCGACGGCGTGTTGGCGGTGGCGGAGGAATCGGGCTGGGATGTGGTCCCGACGGTTGACATGCGTGCCGCGCCGGGCGGCACCGTAACGGACGAGGCGGTGGCCTGTTTCTTCTCGGAATTCGGGCGCCGGGCGAAACCCGCCCTGCGGGACGGGGTGGACGGGGTTTTTCTGGTTCTGCACGGGGCCATGGTATCGGGTTCCCGGGACGACGTGGAGGGGGACGTCCTGCGGCATATCCGGGAGCTCTCCGGAGCGGAGCGCATCCCGGTTTTCGGGGTTTACGACCTGCACGCCAATTTTTCCCCGGCAATGGCCCGCTGGGCCGATTGTCTACTGGCGTATCGGGAGAACCCGCACACCGACGCCCGTCAAACCGCGGTCGAGGCGGCCCGCCTGCTCGATCGTTGCCTGTCCGGCGGGGGCGTCCCCCGTTCGCGGTACCGCCACGCGTCGATCCTTTGGCCACCGACCGGGACCGGGACGGCGGCCGATCCGATGAGGGCGTTGGAGGCGGCCGCCCGCCG
>PXDC01000503.1 GCA_003565135.1 Verrucomicrobiota bacterium | reverse complement strand
GCAGGTCGCCGCCGTCCGGGCTCACCGTGAATCCCGCTGTTTGCCGCCGGTCGTTCGCGTCGTGAATGCGGGCCATGAAAAAGATCCGGTTGCCGTCGCGGCTGAAGAGGACATGGTTGAACCAGAGGAGGTTTTCCCCGCTGCCCTCCGGGACCGGCTCCGCGTGAAAGGCGTCGTGGAGGGAGAGGATGAGCTCGGACCCGCCGGTCGCCAGGTCCATGACGTAGAGGCCGTCATCCTCCGGATGGGGGTGAAGCTTGTCGGGCGCATCGAGACCCGCGTAGCCGTAGCCCGGACGGGTGACTCGCAGCCGGGCGTAACTGATACTCGCCGCCTTCGATCCGTCGGCCGAGACGGCGGCGATCGGGAGATCGAGAGTCCGCCGCTCGCCGCTCTTTACGTCGAGGATCACGCTGAAGAGACGCCCGTTGTCGCGATCGTTGTAAACGATCTTATTCCCCGGCAGCGCGTCGAGCCAGTGAACCATCGCGCCCTGCTGAAAGTTCCAGGCGGCGGTCTCGGCGACGATCTTCGACCTGCCGGTCTCGAGATCGACCACCGCGATCTCCGCGCGGTCGTCCGCCTCGACCAGCCGGTCGCTGAACGTCGAGCGAATGTGAACAAAATAGCGCCCCGTCGCGTCCCACGGCGAAATACCGTAATAGCCGAAAAAATGGTGCCCCGGCCCATCGGCCACGGGGTGAACACCGGTCACCTTTGGAAAGCCGTCCGGCATGGCTTCATTCATTTTCACAGGAGCCCCTGCGGCGGCGAGGCCCTGGAAAGTTCCGAACAAACCAATGGCTAGAGGCAGGTAACGTTTCATCGTCGAGTTCATGCTTTCCCGTATGGATGCGGCCGTCAATCATCGGCTGCCCGGGCGGCGGGAGGCGGGTTCAGGGTTGCAGGCTGCGAATATCGGCCAGGCCGGCTTTCAATTCCTCCCCGGTGAACTGATGATCGGCAAGGCGTCCGGCAAAATAATCCTCGTACGCCTTCATATCCACGAACCCGTGACCGCAGAGGTTGAAGAGGATGGTCTTCTCCCGGCCTTCTTCCCGGGCCCGGTTGGCCTCCCGGATCACCTGGGCGATGGCATGGGTGGCTTCAGGGGCGGCAATGATGCCCTCACGGCGGGCAAAGGTGATACCGGCCTGGAAGCATTCGAGTTGCTGCAGCGCGACGGCTTCGACCAGACCGTCCTTGAGGAGTTGGCTGCAAAGGACACTGGCCCCGTGATAGCGAAGGCCCCCGGCATGAATAGCGGCGGGAGAAAAGTTGTGGCCGAGGGTGTACATGGGAAGCAACGGGGTGTATCCCGCGGTGTCCCCGTGGTCGTAAAGAAATTCACCCCGGGTCAGTTTCGGACATGAGGCCGGCTCTACGGCGATGCAGCGCGTTTTTTGCCCCTCGGTTATATTCCGGCCCACGAACGGGAAGGAAATGCCGGCAAAGTTGGATCCGCCGCCCATGGGGGCGATGATTACGTCCGGATAATCTCCGGCCATTTCCATTTGTTTAATGGCTTCCTGACCGATAACGGTTTGATGCAGGAGGACGTGATTCAGTACCGATCCGAGCGCGTATTTGTGGGATTCATCCTGCAGCGCCTTTTCGATGGCTTCGGAGATGGCGATGCCGAGACTGCCGGAAGAGTCGGGATCGGCCGCCAGGATGTCGCGCCCGGCCTGGGTTCGATCGCTCGGTGAAGGGTAGACGTCGGCGCCGAACGTGTTCATCATGATCTTGCGGTAGGGCTTCTGGTCGAAGCTGATACGGACCATGTAAACTTCGCATTCGATGCCGAATTGAGCGCAAGCGAACGCCAACGCCGTCCCCCACTGCCCCGCACCCGTCTCGGTTGTGATCTTTTTGACCGCTTCCTGTTTGTTGTAGTAGGCCTGAGGAACCGCGGTATTCGGCTTGTGCGAGCCGCTGGGACTGCCTCCTTCGTATTTGTAATAAATCCTGACCGGGGCGTCGAGCGCTTTCTCCAGACCACGGGCGCGGTAAAGGGGCGACGGCCGCCAGATCGTGTAGATATCCTGAACCTCGTCGGGGATTTCGATGTAGCGTTCGGTGGACGTCTCCTGCCGGATCAAATCCGCCGGGAAAAGGGGGGCCAGGTCTTCCGGTGCGATGGGCTGTTTGGTCTTCGGATGGAGGGGCGGCCGCGGTTTGTGCGGCATATCGGCGACAATATTGTACCAGTGTGTGGGCTTTTCCGAATCGCTGAGGAGAAACTTTCGGTTGTTCATATTGATTTCCTGGTTGGCATTTTTCCAGACGCTCATTCGGGGTTGTCTCAAAGGGAGCGATGGAAAGTAGCGAAGTATTTTATGTGCCGCCCTAGCGCTGTTTTTTTCCGGCGGTGCGTTTCCGGGCCGCTTTCTTTTTTGTTTCCCGGTCAATATTCAGGTAGGTTTTGCCGCGAATGAGATCTTCGTAGAAATCGAGCAGGCGGGTGCCCTGGCGGGGCTTGACCAGGTTTCTTTTGGTTGCCCGGTCGATTTGCCGCTTCATGGAACGGAGCAAGTCGTTTTCTTTATATTGGATGAGTTCGAGTATTTCCGAGATGGGGTTGCCGCGGATGGTTTGTTCGACGTAGTAGCCGTCGTCCTCGTCGTCCTCGAGGAAGACGTGGACCTCGTTTACCCGCCCGAACAGGTTGTGGAGGTCGCCCATGATGTCCTGGTAGGCGCCGGTCAGGAAAACGCCGAGGTAGTAGGGTTTATCGTTGAGGGGGTGGAGTTGCAGGTATTCCTTCACGTCCTCCAGGTCGATAAATCGCGAGATCTTTCCGTCGCTGTCGCAGGTAATATCCACCAACACGGCATTGACGGAAGGATTTTCTTTTAACCGGTGAAGCGGTGCGACGGGAAAGAGCTGGTTGAACGCCCAGTGGTCGAGCAGGGATTGAAATACGGAGAAATTACACACGTATTGCTCCGCCAGCATTTTCTTGAGGTCGAAGAGTTCCTCGGGGTAGTAAGCGGAGTCGCGCATTTCCTCCTCGATGTTCTGGCAGATTTTCCAGAACAGGTTCTCCGCGCAGGCGCGGTTTTCGAGGTCGAGGTAGCCGTGGTTGAAAAGCGAGTAGGCTTCCTCTTTTTTCTGCAGGGCGTCGTGAAAACGTTCCAGTTGGCTGTAGCGGCGTTTGCTTTTCAGGATGTGCTCGAGCTCGTCGACGATGGCATGGGGTTTGTTGTCCGGCTTGGGAGGAAGCGATTCATCGATTTTGGTGATGCGTTCAAAAACCTCCACCACCAGCATCGAATGCGGCGCCACGATGGCGCGGCCACTTTCCGAAACGATGTCCGGCACCGGCACCTCGGCCGACCGGCAGACTTCGCGTATGTTGAAAACAATGTCCCGGGCATACTCCTCCATGGAGTAGTTCATGGAACTCTCGAAGTTGGAGCGACTGCCGTCGTAGTCGATACCGAGACCGCCCCCGACATCGAGGTAGCCCATGGGAAATCCGAGCCGGGCGAGCTGACAGTAAAAACGGGCGGCTTCGATGACGGCGTTCTTGATGGTAATAATGTTGGGCACCTGGGAGCCGATGTGGAAGTGCAGGAGCTGCAGCGCCTCGTCCATCCCGGCTTCCCGTAGCTTGTGACAGGCATTGAGAATCTGGCTGGTATTGAGACCGAATTTGGACTGGTCGCCGGTCGAGGTGGCCCACTTGCCTTCTCCCTGGCTGAGAAGCTTCACCCGAATGCCGATTACAGGAACGGTGTCGTACTCCCGGGCGATTCGGATGATCGGTTCGACTTCGGATGCCTGTTCAATGACCAGGATGATTTTTTTCCCCAGCTTCGATCCGAGCATGGCAAGACGAATGTAATCCTCGTCCTTGTAACCGTTACAGATCAGCAGCGAATCGGCGTCGTAATGAATCGCCAGGGCGATCATGAGCTCGGGTTTGCTCCCGGCCTCGAGCCCGAAGCCGAAGGGTTCGCCCGCGTCGATGATTTCCTCCACCACCTCGCGCATCTGGTTCACTTTAATGGGGAAAACGCCGCGGTAGGTACCGTCGTATTTTTCTTCGCGAATGGCGGTGGCGAACGCTTCGTTGATCTGCTCCACCCGTTGCCGGAGCAAATCCTGGAAGCGGATGAGGAGGGGAGTCCGAAGGCCCTTGGCACGGGCTTCCTGAATGACGTCCAGAACGCGGATACTTCGCTGGTCTCCGAGGGGCTGCACTTGCACGCAACCTTTCGAGTCAACGGAGAAATTGCCGTTTCCCCAGCGCTGAAATCCGTAGAGCTCTTCGGATTTCGCCGGGGTCCATTTGCGGACGCTTTTCTTTTTTGCAGCCATGAGATGTGAAACGTCCATTTTTGGTGGAGGCCGGGTTTTGAAGCGAGACCAAAAGTGTTCACGGCCACTTGGGTAGGCGGGCGGGATGTGCTCGGGCGGGTGCGTGCGGACGATTTTGTTTCTTCGGGATTTTTTTATAGCCAAGGACCCGCAGGTTCGGCTAGGCTGGCCCTTTCGCTTGGAAGCACCCATAGTTCAATGGATAGAACATCGGCCTCCGGAGCCGAAGATTTGGGTTCGACTCCCGATGGGTGCACCTCGGCGATGCCCCGGTCACATTCGGAAATTGCCCCTCGGTTGACGTGGGCGGAATCGTTCCGCGACCCTGCCGTGCCCCCTCGGGATAAGGCCGGTTCAGGCCAGAAGGCCGGACGCGGTGGTCGCAGGCGTGCGGAAGGCGAAATCGATGCGCAGGGTTTCGGTACTGATGAAAACAGGATCCGTTTCCCGCGCCGTGTCGCGTACCAGCTGGGTGACCCCCTGGACGGTTTTGGATTTCAGAACCAAGGGAAACGACCGGGCCGCGTAGCCGCGTCCGGGCGAAACGTGGGCCACCAACTGGTTTTCCAGCCAGCGGCGCAAGCGGTAAAAGGCAAGGTAGTACCGGCGTTCCAGGCGTTGACGCAGATCGCAGAACACCGCGAGGATTTCCTCGGCATCGGTCCGGTGGGTCAGCGCGAATTTCAAATCCAGCAACGCGTCGATGAGCGCGGGATCCTTGTCCGCCTGCTCGTGCAGCAGAACGTCCACGATCTCGTGCCCGCAGCGTTCGCGGCAGGTGGCCGGTGTGCAGTGGCACGAATAAAAGGCTTCCGACTCGTTGTTGTTCTTATCCCGGGACATTCAGGTGTGGGTTTGGATTACAGGTTAGAAAATAATACCGCAGCGGCAAAAGTCAAGCCCGAAAATGATACCCGGTCTCAATTGAGGCGAAGGCCGGGTGATGCCGCCGCCTCCCCCGTGAGGAGGCGGCGGAGCGATCTTGACCGACGCACAACCGCGGCGCCCGGGATTTACTTCAGGTAGCTTTTCAGCATCCAGAGGGTTTTCTCGTGGATTTGCAGTCGGGCGATCAACATGTCCTCGGTCTCGGTGTCGCCTTCTTTCCCGGCGAGATCCTTGACCTTGCGAATGGTGCCGGCGGTTTTTTCGTTGGCGTCGATCAGGGCGGCGACGAAGTCCTTCTGAGGCACCGGTGCCGCCGGCTCCTCCATACCGGCCAGGCCGGCCAATGTCCCGAGTCCGCCCACCGCGTAGGCCCCGAGCGCCCGTACCCGTTCCGCGATTTCGTCAGCGGCCTGAAAAAGATCGTTGTACTGTTCCTCGAATGCCGCGTGAAGGGCGAAAAACCCTTCTCCCTCCACGTTCCAATGTGCGTGGTGGGTGAGTGCCATCAGCGCGTAGGTGTCGGCCAGGACTTGGTTAAGGCCCTCCGCGAGCTTGGACCCGGTTTTTGTTCCCTCCTGGGGAGATGTGGTTCTGGTTGTCGTCATAGACTTACGTTAGCAGATTGTGGGGCCGATCGCAATTGCCGATTTGATATGCGGCCGGGTTTGGCCGATAATCGGAAAATGGGAGAATGCAGCGTCAAGCGAATGGAAAAGGCGGGTATCGCCGGGGCTCGCAAGCACCTTTTTTTCTGCATCGGTCCGGATTGTTGTGCGGGTGTGGAGGGCCAGGCGCTTTGGGACTATGCCAAGAGACGTGTTAAAGAGCTCGGCGTTCCGGTCATGCGGACCAAGGCGGCCTGTTTTCGGATTTGCCGGGACGGTCCCTGGCTGGTGGTTTACCCGGATGGCACCTGGTATGGGAAAATGACGCCGGAACGCCTGGACCGGATTCTGGCCGAACACGTCCTGGGCGGCAGTCCGGTCCGCTCGTGGGTGGCGGCGGAAAACCCGTTGGTCGGTCCGGAATCGTGAGTTCCGGCCTGCTTCACCGTCGCCGCACAGGCGCGGTGACCGAAGCGAAACGCTTGCGTGCGAGCAGGGGAGCCAGCGCCAGGAGGGCGGTCAGGAGGGCGTATACCGAGGGTTCGGGAATGACACCGGCTGTTCCTTCGACCCCGAAACCGGCCAATCTCCAGTCCCCGCCGCCGCTGGTCGAACGCGATTCGTTGTCCCAGCCGGCAAAAACAAATTCCGCCGAGGTGAGGCCGGTCAGGTCGAAGGGACTGAGGTCCACCGCGTTCTGTTCGGTGGTATCGGCCTGAATGTCCCTGGCGAAGACCACCGTGCCATTGATGGAAACCGTCGCCGCAGAGGGGCCCGCTCCCGTGGCGCGGTCTTCAAACCGGAGTTCGTGCAGAGTGAAAGGCGCGGATTCATCCGCGCTCAGGGAGAAGGTGAAGGCTTTGGCCCCGGCGGGGTCTTCCGAATCCCAGCCACTTCGCGATTGGAGGTAGGGAAGCGGGGATTCCCAGCTCTCGGCGTGAGTGTCGCCCAGTGTGATGTTTCCCGCCGGCACGATCTCGATATCGGTGGCGGCGAGCGTTTCGTGGAGGGTTGTCGGCGCGGTGATCGGGTTGCCGTTGCCATCCTCCTCGAACTCCCGGTAGGTCACGAGGGAATCGGCGCCGAGAGCATTGAGGAGGCAAAGAGGCACGATGGAGGCGAGAAGCGCGATCTTGAGTAGGTTCATGGGTCAGGGTGTGTTGAGGTTGAGGTATCGGGCACGAAGATCCGAAGATGCCCGGTGTGTGAAGGGTTTCACTTAATTATAAAATAAGGGAAAACCTTAAGTTTGGACGGGCGGCAAGCTAGTGTTGACCGGGAACGGGAGTCAAGTCCCGAAATGGGGCTCTTACCTTCTCCGGATACACGCCTGTTGGGCCGGTCGCGCGCGGGGCGGCCGGCATTTCTGCCCGCGCCGTTCGTTCTCTAGGCCAACGAACGGGGCAGTACGCGTTCGACGATCTCCTGCCGAACCTGTTCGACAAACGCCTCGACCTCCCGCGAGCCGAGGTCGCCCGCGCCCTGGGACCGGACCGACACCTTGTTCCCGGATTCCTCTTTTTCACCCACCACGAGGAGGTAGGGGATGCGTTCGAGGCGGCCGCGACGAATCTTCGCGCCCAGCTTTTCGTTTCGTTCATCGAGCGAGGCGCGTACGCCGGCCGCCTTCAGCCGGTCGAGGACCCGGTTTCCGTAGTCCAGCAGTTTGTCGCTGATCGGGAGCACCCGCACTTGCTCGGGAGCCAGCCACAGGGGGAAACTGCCGGCGAAGTGCTCGATCAGGACTCCGCAAAAACGCTCCATGGAACCGAAAGGCGCCCGGTGGATCATGACCGGGCGATGGTGCTGGTTGTCACTTCCGATGTAGGAAAGGTCGAAGCGTTCCGGGAGATTGTAGTCGACCTGGACGGTTCCGAGCTGCCATTCGCGGCCGATGACGTCCTTCACCACAAAATCGATCTTCGGGCCGTAAAAAGCGGCTTCTCCCGGCTCCTCGGTGAAAGGGACGCCGAGCGTTTTGGCCGCCACCCGCAAGGCGTTCTCCGCCTTGTTCCAATTCTCCGGATCACCGGTGTACTTGTCCGAGTCCGGATCGCGCAGGCCGATACGCACCCGGTAGTCGGTCATGCCGAGGGTTTGAAAAACGGTTTTGACCAGGTCCAGGCAGCCGCCGATTTCCGCGCCGAGCTGTTCCTCGGTACAGAAGATGTGGGCGTCATCCTGGGTGAAACCGCGGACGCGGGTCATGCCGTTAAGCTCGCCCGACTGTTCCCAGCGGTAGACGGTCCCGAACTCCGCCAGTCTCACCGGTAGATCGCGGTAGGAATGGGGGCTCGAGTCAAAGATCCTGATGTGCATGGGGCAGTTCATCGGCTTGAGCAGGTAGCCTTCGATCTCCCCCTGTCTCATCATATTGGCCAGTTCCGAGCAGGTGCATCCGTCCCGGGCGCGTTCATCGAGGAATTCGTGGTGAATCACCGGGGGGAATTGGGAGTCCTGGTAATAGGGGAAGTGCCCCGAGATTTTGAAGAGCTCCAGTTTCCCCACATGCGGGGTGAACACCTGCTGGTAGCCCTGCTTGCGCAGCTCGCCGGCGATGAAATTCTGGAGCTCCTGGCGAATGACCGCTCCGTGCGGTTTCCACAGAACCAGACCCTGCCCGACCGCGTCGTCGATGTGAAACAGCTCGAGTTCCCGCCCGAGCTTCCGGTGGTCGCGTTTCTTCGCCTCTTCCAGCCGCTCGAGGTAGGTATTGAGCTCTTCCTTGCTCGGAAAGGCCGTGCCGTAGATGCGCTGCAGCTGTTTGTTGCGCTCGTCCCCGCGGTGGTACGCTCCGGCGATGTTGAGTAGCTTGAATGCCTTGATCTGTTTGGTGTAACGGACGTGCGTGCCGGCGCACAGGTCGACGAACTCGCCGTTCCGGTAAAAGGTGACGGGCTCGTCCGGCGGTATATCCTCCAGGCGACCGATCTTGTAGGGCTGGTTGTGTTCCTCGAAAAACTTTCGGGCTTCCTCGCGGGTGGTTTCGATCCGTTCGAAGCGCTGGTTTTCCTTCACGATCTTGCGCATTTCCTCCTCGATCCGCTCGAGGTCCTCGGCGCTGAATTTCCGGTCGAGGTCGAAATCGTAGTAGAACCCGGTATCCGTCGGCGGACCGATGTCGAGCTTGGCCTCAGGGAAAATCCTGAGGACGGCCGTGGCCATGACGTGCGCGGCGGAATGTCTTAGTTCTTCTAGTGGAGTCATTGGCATTGGAAAACCGTTAAGCAAACACGCTACGGGTCACTTTTGCAACGTGCTTTTCCCGGAAGACCGTGCCGGGGAATCCTTCCGCGTTCACAGCGCCTCCAGGTCGTATCCGTCCTTTCTGTCCCGGACGTTCCACCCGGCCTCCTTCAACCGGTCCCGCAGGGTGTCGGCCCGGGCGAAGTCCCTTGCCTGTTTTGCCGCCCAGCGTTCGTCGGCCAGGTGGCGGACGTCGTCGGGGGCGGCGGTCTTTTCCTCTTGCCGGTGCAGGTCGAGTCCGAGGGCGTAGAGGATACGGGCGAAACCGAAAACGTGTTCTTTCGTTTCCGCGGCGCCGGCCGGAAGGGTCTCGCGGCTCCCGAGCAACCGGAATGTTTCCCCCAGCGCCGCACTCGTGTTCAGGTCGTCCCTCAGGCTGTCCCAGGCGGCACGGAAACCGCCGCCGTTTTCCGGGGCGTGCGCGCGAATGGCCTCCGGGTCGTAAAAGGCATCGCGGTCGATTCCGGCCGCTTCTATCAGCGCGTCGGCCTTCCCGCGCAAACGCCGGAGGGCGCTTTCGGCGGCGTGCAGGGAATCCGGGGTGAAGTTGAGCTGCTGGCGATAGTGGGCGG
>PXDC01000509.1 GCA_003565135.1 Verrucomicrobiota bacterium | reverse complement strand
CGCGAGGATTCTTTCCGCGGCGGAGAAGAAGATTTCGGGGTTACCTGCCCGACGACGGTAACGACCCTTCACTTTCTCGTGAAAGAGCACCGCGGTGAGGCAAAGGCCAGTGACCTATTCCCGCACCGCAGCTTCCGCTGAGATCCTCCTCCTTATTTTGCGTAGAAAAACCTTAACCGCGCGCGCCGCCCCTGGTCTAATCGAATGGAAGAGAAATTCCCGTTTCAGCGGCCGTTGTTTGCAATGTGTCCCGGTGCCAGTCGCTGAGAGGTATGCCGTCGCGGCGGTAAGAGCGCCCGTGCTCGGCTTCCACACCGCCGGGAAGAAAGACCCCCTCCGTGTCGGGGATGGGAATGAGTTTATCACGGGTCTGGCGGACGTAGTCATCAATCTCGCGCTTGAAAACATCGGGATCGATAAAGAGCGAGATCTTGCAGGCAAAGAGCATGGCCCCCTGATTGGCGGCTGAGTAGGGGTGTTGGGCTCGTTCGCCGTCGGCCGGAAGGCCGCTCAAAAGGCCGCCCCAAGCCTGGCAGATTGCGCCGAAGCCGATCGCCCGCAGAGCGACGCCGGGAGCCAGTGCCGCGATGGCGTCCCGGTGAGGTGGAGCTTCTCCTTGAAAATCATGGGTCACCCCACAGTCGAAAACGAGGGATTCTTCGTCGCAGCCCGGAGCGCTGAATGACATCGGGGATTTTCCGGCCGCCTCATACATCAGGTCCCCGGGCTTGAGATTCAGCTGCACCCCGGAAGTCATGAAGGCGATAAAATCGTGCGGGAGAGTGAGCCGGGTGTAGATGCCGGCCGCGCCAATGTGGCCGTGATTGCGGGTGACCATGGCGGCCATTCCAGCTTGCTCAACTTTCTCCCTCAAGCGAAGCGTTCCCTCATGGGCCGGGAAGTAGCCAAGCCCGCCATCGCCATCCATCAGGAGACTTGTCGGAGTTTCCTTGATACACCGCGTCTCCGCCTTTGCATGCAAATCACCCCGACGGATTTCCCGGGTGTAGCGGAGCATCAAGGCGCTTCCATGGCTGAAAACCCCGCGCAAATCATTTTCGACCAGCAACCGCGCCAAAAGCGTGGCCTTTGCGTCCGTCAAACCGGCATCACGGGCCACGTTTTCGATCCATGTTTGGAGCCGGTCCGGGGAGACGCGGGTCGCATCAGAAGGCGGTTGTTTCATGCCTGTTTATGAGTTGATTTTGAACCGGGAGCAATGAAACAAATGGGGCGGGGCGGTCGTTCTTGCGATAGAGGGGATCACCAATTACGGCGCTTTCGAATCGAACCAGAACCTGACCCGCGTGACCATCCCCGACAGCGTGATCTCGATTGGGGCACGTGCCTTTCAGAATTGCCAAAACCTCGCCGAGGTTGTCTTCGGGAATGGCGTCGACTCCATCGGGTGGCGGGCCTTTCGCGACTGCGTCAGCCTCATCAGGCTCCATTTTGGCGAGTCCCTAAAGGCCATCAAATTGGAGGCCTTTCAGGGGTGCGGTAGTTTGGTGCTGCGCTTTACACGCCTCCATTCAGATTTCACAGAACCTTGAACTCGGAGGGTTCGCAGCCGGGGTGTCGGCGCTCGCTACGCGTCGCGCCTCAACCCCCGGCGGCACGAAAAAAACGGAGCGACGGGGTCAGGGCGATACTGCCCACTCCTTTTAGGATCATTCCGTGTTTCTAGAGCGGCGACATGGTTGCCGGCTTTTCCTTTCGACAAATTTTCGGTTTCGGGAAACCTGAAGGGATGAAAAACGCCCTCTGTTGTTTCGCCGTTTGGATTTTGCTTTCTCCCGCATTGGCCGCGCGTGATTCTGTTCCGATGAACGACACCGAAACGCCGGCGTTGCGGGCAATTCTGGAGCGTTACCGCGAACACCGGTTCCGCACCCAGACGGTGGACGCGGAAAAGGTAAAGGACCATTTGGCGACACTCGACGCGGCCGGCCGCTGGCCGGACGTCGATTACGAGGACGACAAACGCGGCAACTGGGATCTTCTGATGCCGGCGAACCGGTTGCGGGATTTCGCGCTGGCGTTGTCGTTGCCGGATGCGGCGGACGGATTGGCCGATTCGGATCTGGAGGACGCGATCGAACGGGTGCTCGACGATTGGCTCGCGCATCGCTACGAGGCGTCGAATTGGTGGTTTAACCAGATCGGCATTCCGCGGTTGATGCGTGATGCGGCCGTTTTGCTGGAAGGGCGCTTGGATTCGGAGCGGTGGGCGGGATTGCTCGAAATCGTGAATCAACACCATGTTCGCGGAACCGGGGCGAATCTCCTGTGGAGCGCGGAGCTGGCTTTGCATTATGGTTGCCTGGTGGGGGACGCGGGCATCGTCGCCGACGCGGCGCGCCGGATACGCCGCGAGATCGTCGTCGGGCAACGCGAGGGGATCCAGGATGACTGGAGCTTTTTCCAACACGCCGAACGGTTGCAGACTTTCCACTACGGGCAGTCGTATCTCCATGTCGCCCTGCCGCTCGGGTGGCAGTTGCGCGGAACCCCGTGGGAATACTCCAAAGAGGAGGTCAGGATTTTGTCGGAATTTCTTCTGGAAGGCGTGCAATGGATGCTGCGGGGGGAGTTTACCGTTCCCTCCACGATGGACCGGATGGCGAGCCGTCCGGGAACGTTGCGGGTGCGGATGCGCCCCTACGTCACGCTTTGGAGCGAGGTCGATTCGGAGCGGCGCGCGGAGCTTGAAACGTTCGCGGCCAGACTTGCCGGGGAGCACGAACCGCTCGATGGGTTCCGTCATTTCGCGCGTGCGGATTTCACCGTCTATCATCGCCCCGGATTCAGTTTCTTCGTCAAAACCGTATCCGACCGGACGCTGCTGACGGAATCGATCAACCAGGAAAACCTGCTGGGAGGTGATTTCCATACGGGGGATCATTATCTGGTTCGGGACGGTATGGAGTATTTGAATCTAATGCCGGTGTGGGATTGGAAGCGGCTTCCCGGGATCGCCTCGGCAAAAGGGATGGAACGAATCGAACGCCGACCGTTTACCGGGGGGCTCGGGGACGGGACGAGCGGGTTTGCGACGATGGACCTGGCGCGCGAAGGGGACGGCGGGACACTCGGGGTTCGCCGGAGCTGGTTTTTTCACGGGGACGCGGTGATTTCGTTGGCGGGGGGATGGGAAACGTCGGGCGAGATTTCGGATCCGTTTCTCGTGCTGGACCAGAGCCGGTTGCGCGGGGACGTTTCGGTTGTCGATTCGGAGGGAAGGACGCGGCCGCTCGATGAGGGCGGACACTTGTTCGAATCGCCGGTGGCGGTTGTTCACGGGGACATCGCGTGGTTTCCCTTGGGAAGGGCGCCGGTCTCGGTTCAATTGGTCACCGCCCGGGGATCCTGGCACCGGATCAATGTAAACCGCAGCGCCGAGCCGTTGGAAGAAAGGGTCTTCCTGGCGTCGATCGAGATCCCCGGCAAAGCGCCGGAGGGGGGCGGGTTCGCCGTTATGCCGGGGGTCGAACCCGCCGAAGCGGTGCGGATCGCCCGCCGGCCGCCATGGACGATTGTTCGAAACGACCGGGCTATTCAGGCCATCGAGTTCGAGGCTGATGAGTTGGGCATGGCGGTATTTTTCGAAGCGGGCGCCGTGGAACTGGGCGGCCGCGAGCTTTCCGTTTCGCGCCCGTGCCTGGTCTTTCGGAGAGGGGAAGATCTCCTCGCGGTCGATCCGACCGCGTCCGGTGGAACCGTGGAGATCCGTTGGGGGGAGCTTTCCCGGTCGGTCGATCTCCCGCCGGACGGGCGGTCCGCCGCTTGGTGAGCGGCGAACGCCCGTATGCCCCCGGGTTTTCGGGTAAACGGAAAGGGGAACCTGGCCTTTCGGTTCCTTCATTGACCGGGTTTCCCATCCGGATGAATGATGAAATGATGAAACCGCCTCCTTTACCTGAATTAGTCCGGCCATCCTCAGGTTCCATCGGCACGGTCCCCTTTGGTGGCCGCTTGGCGGTTCTGTTTTTTTGCGCCGCGGCGTTTTTGGGTTCTCCTGCCGCCGCGGGTGCCGGCGATGGAGAATCCACGCCTGAAATCTTCACCGCGCCCCGCCTGCTGTTCACCCCCGAAGAGCTGCCGGGGCTTCACCGGAAAATTTCCCAGGCGCGTCTGCGACCGGTGTGGGAGAACGTGCTCGCGGACGCCCGGGACTTTTGCGACCCGGAGTCGCCCCGATACGTGACGCCGGAGTGGGTGGCGGAGATCCCGGGGGCGTGGCTTTTGATGCACGGCAGGAATGTAGCGGACCGCCTTGAAACCATCGGATTCGCGTATCAGATGACTGGTGACGAGAAGCTGGGGCGCCACGGGGCGCTTCTGCTGGAGACGGTTGCCCGGGAACTTCCGGTGACTCATCCCAAGATTGCGCGCGGGCGGGTGCTCCAGGGAGCGCGCGGCGACATGTTGCGTGTCTTGGCCACGGGGTGCGACTGGCTGGGTGCGGCGATGAACGACGAACAAAGAGAGACCGTGCGCCGGGCGGCCCTCGACTACCTGAACGAGGTTTATGACGAGGTCGCCCCGGAGGGAAATGTGATGGGGCCCTATCACAATTACAACGGCGTGGTCATGGGCGCGGCCGGCTCGCTCGCGATCCAGTTTTTCGATACGAAGCCGGAAATGGCCGAAAGAGTGATTGATCTTTCCGTAAAGGTGATCCGGAACTGGCTGGATCGCTCCATCGACGAAAAGGGCGCTTACCTCGAGGGCACCAGTTATCCGAGTTACGGATTTTTCAACGTGTTGTTTTTCGCCGAAGGACTGAAGCGCATCGGCCGCGGGAATTTGCTCGATCACCCTCACTTGCGCCGGTTGCCTTACTTTTACGCGATGTCCCTTCTTCCCGGTGAGGGCGTTTTCGACGCGCGCAACAGCGCCTTTTATGAATCTTCGATTCGGCTTCCGATGCTGAAGTTTGCCCAGGAATTTGACGATGGGGTCGCGCGCTGGCTGGCTGACCACACCGACGGTATCCTTGCCGATTCGCCCTGGCGGCTGCTTTACGAGAACGAAGTCAAACCGGTCGATCCGGCCGCAGCGGGCGCGCCTTTGGCGGAGCATTTTGAGCAGCGCGGGCTCGTCATCTTTCGCACCGGCTGGGAAGCGGCGGACCTGAAGTTTTCGATCGAAGCCGGACCGTATTACCCGATCACCCACAACGAGGCCGATGAAGGGCATTTCACCCTCTACGGCCTGGGCTACCGGTGGGCGATCGATTCGGGGAGCCGCCAAAGCCTCACCCACGCCCACAACAGCGTCCTCGTAAACGGCATCGGCCAATCGATCAGCGGCCGCTCCTACGGCACCAGCGGAAAAATGCTCACCTACCGGGATGTCGAGACACACGGTTACGCCCGCGCCGACCTGACCGAAGCCTACCGGGAGAACAACGCTGGTGTGCCGGCGGTCCCTCTCCAGCGGGCGATCCGGAACGCATTTTGGATCAAGCCCTCCGGGGAGGCGCCCGCCTACGCCGTTGTCCTCGACGACATGCACAAGGATGGTGAGGCGCACCGGTTCAGTTGGCTGTTGCAGGCATCCTCGGAGATGGAGGTTGCCTATGAGGACAACGTCGCCCGGATTCGTCCGGTTCCCGCGTATGATAACCAATATCTGAATACGCCGGCCGGCGCGACCGGAGGGGGCGGGGCTTTGTTGCGGATCCGAATCGACGACCCGGGTGAATACCGCGTCTGGGCGAGAGTCCGGGGCACGCGGGAACCCCCCGGGCCGCCGTCGCAAACGGGTTCTTTCCATGTCCAGGTGAACGAAGAACCTGAGTTCGCGTGGCGAATTCCCTCCGCCTTTCTTTACGAATGGTTTTGGGCGCCGCTTCGATCACCGGAAACTCCGGCTCCCGATCTTCCCGCGGACCTGGGCGACAACCTGCATGACAATATTCGGGGCGGCGATCCTGCGATCCTTCGCGAAATGGGGCGCACGTGGCACACGTGGAAAACGCTCCGGCGCTTTTATCGCAAGCGCGATTACCTCGCCACCACCTTTGATCTGACGGCCGGCGAAAACACGATTCGTTTTCGCACCCGTGAACCGGATACCCACCTCGACCGCGTTGTGCTGTTTCGCGGGGAGGGCGAGCCCCCGTTCGATTTCGACGATCCATCGCTCATCGTCGTGGACGTCGCCGGCGCTGAAATGGAGGAACCGATGGAGAGAATCGAGATCGATTCCAAACCGTTGCCGAGGATGGCGGTTCACCTGCACGCGGCCAACGGCATCGTTTTCTCCGAGGACACTTTTCAGTTCCACCCGCGGGTGTGGGCGGAGACGGTGGCGGCGAACCCGCGGTTTGCGGCTGTGCTCTTGCCGCTTCCGGCGGAAACGGACGAACCGGCGGTCCGATTCTCGGAAGAAACAAATGGTCTTCGGGTATCCATCGAATGGCCGGACCGGAAAGACATTCTGTTCTGGCCTTCCGATCCGGAAAGGGAAGCGGAGTTTGATCAGAAACGTTGATGGCATCACCGACACGGCGTCGATTCCTTCTGCCGCCGCCTCGTAATGGTCCTTCCGGAGTGCCATGCACCCTCCACCATGACCACGCTAAAAAACCAGCGGGCGCCGCTGCACCCGCTGGTTTGAAGAAAAGAGGCTGATTTAGAGAGAGGAGACCGCCTTTACCCTTGGCGACGGGTGCGCCTTCTCACCACCAGTGCCACGGCCAAAGCCGCTCCGCCGAAGAGCAAAGCGTAGGTGCCGGGCTCCGGGATCGGTGCTCCGACCACGGCGCCGTCAAAGATGGCCGCATCGTCAATCAGAAAGGTTGCACCCGGGTTGTTGGAAAAATTACGCAGGTCAAAACCCGTCAGGGAGCCGGCATTGGTGATGGTGATGCCGGTGGCCACCAAAGCTCCATTGATCCAAATGTCGGAACTTTCGGCGGCCAATGCAACCAGTCCATCGGGACTGTCGTAATTGATCGAATCCCCGGTGGTGTTAAACACATAATCCAATCGGCTGAAGGTGTCGTGGGAGTACCCGGAACCGGCACCGAGAAACGCCGAATCATTGATCCGCAAATCGCGGAAATCCACCTGTTGGAGTTGATTGTTAAACCCGGTTCCGGCGTAGGTTCGAAGGGCGAATCGATTGCTCCGGGGATTGGACGCAAAGGGATCGGTCGTTTCGATGAATTCAAATGAAAGGGTGAAGATCGAAGGGCCTGCGCCAACGGAAAACACGTTCAAGGCGTCAAGGCGGATGGCAGCTGATTCATTATTGGAAGACCAGTAAACGTAGGTGTTGTCCATTCCCCTCCCAAACCGGTTATCCGTATCCTGGCGAACTTCAATGATGCCGGATGGAGTTTCCTCCGGCCCGGTGGTTCCGCCCCATGGCCCGGCGGGAAAGGTGCCGATCGGATAATTAAAATGGTCGTGAAAAATCACGTTTTGAGCCATGACCGGGGCGGTGGCCAAAGCGCAGATGGCGATCCCTGCTGCGAGGGAAGAAGTAATTTGGATAGTTTTCATTTGAATGGGTTCATTTAGGACAGAGATAAGTAATCTTTGAACTCTTAAAAAATTATTTTGGTTTATGCGCAAGCCAAATCGCAGGGGAATAATTGATTGTCGCATCTGTGCCAAAGAAGCCCGGGTCTCGTTTTGCCTTCCGTTTGGCGCTTCAATGAATACGGTGTTGGATCACCATGCCTGTCCCCGCCCAGCCAATGGCCGCTTTTCCGCCGGTTTTTCCCGACCGGGAATCGTGCATTGCCCAGGGAGCCGCCGCGGCGCCTGAACCGGACAGGCCGCCAACCCGTCATCCACCCGTTTCATGAAATCCCTCCACTTGTTTCCTTTCCTCCGCCGGTGCCCCGGCCTTCCCCTGGTGCCGTTGTTTTTCTTCGGCGGCTTTCCTTCCTCCTTCGCCTCCGATCCGAATGCTGACCTCGCGGTGATCGACCTCCGGGTCGAATACCGGCAAAACCCGGTCGGCATCGACAACCGGGCACCGCGCTTTTCCTGGAGGTTGGCGGGCGATACCCGCAACCTGCGTCAGTCCGCCCACCAAGTGCAGGTGGCGGAATCGGAGGACGGGCTTGAACGGGAGAACGTCGTTTGGGACACCGGCAAGGTCGATTCGGACCAATCCCATCACGTTCCGTATCGCGGACCGGACCTGGACGCGGGCAAACGGTATGTTTGGCGGGTTAAGGTGTGGGACCACCACGGGCGGGTTTCCGATTGGAGCGCGACCGCCCGCTGGGAAACGGGTTTGCTTCGGCGGGAGGATTGGCGCGCGGAATGGATTGAGCCGGACATTGAGGAGGATGTTTCAGATTCGCCTCCGGCGCCGATGCTCCGCAAGGAATTCGCGGTGAACGGACCGGTGCGGTCGGCCCGCGCTTACCTGACCGCCCACGGGGTTTACGAGGCGGAAATCAACGGAAAACGAGTCGGCAACCACGTCTTGAGCCCCGGCTGGACCAGCTATGCCAACCGGCTTCAGGTGCAAACTTACGACATCACCGATCATCTCAAGGAGGGTGACAACGCGATCGGGGTTTGGCTGGGCGACGGTTGGTTCCGGGGATACATCGGGTTTGGCGATCAACGGAATTTTTACGGAGAGAAACTGGCCCTGCTGGCCCAGGTTCTCATCACCTACGAGGACGGCCGCACCGAGATCATTGGAACGGACGGGACGTGGAAGGCGGCGACCGGACCGATTTTGAAATCGGACATTTACAAGGGCGAATATTATGACGCCCGCTTGGAAAGGGAGGGATGGACCCGGCCCGGTTTTGACGACAACGGCTGGACGGGGGTTCGGGTGGTGAACCACGGCAAAGAGAAGTTGATCGCCCAGCAGGCCCCGCCGGTCCGCAAAATCCAAGAATTGCCGGCCCGCGAAATTCTGGTCACGCCGGCGGGGGAAACCGTGGTTGACATGGGCCAGAACATGATCGGTTGGGTCCGCCTGCGGGTCCGGGGAGAGGCGGGCACGAAAGTCACGCTGCGGCATGCCGAGGTGTTGGACAGGGACGGCAATGTTTACACCGCCAACTTGCGGCGGGCGGTCCAGACCAACACCTACATTCTCAAGGGCGGCGGCGAAGAGATTTGGGAACCGCGTTTCACCTTTCAGGGATTCCGCTACGTGGCGGTGGACGGTTATCCCGGGGAGCTGACCTTGGAGGATTTGACCGGAGTGGTGCTCCATTCCGATCTCGAACCGACCGGCCATTTTCACAGTTCCGACGAGCGGATCAACCAGTTGCAGCACAATATCGTGTGGGGGCAAAAAGGCAATTTCCTCGAAATCCCCACCGATTGTCCGCAGCGGGATGAACGCCTCGGTTGGACGGGTGACATCCAGGTCTTCGCGCCCACCGCCAATCTCAATATGAACACCGCCGCGTTTCTGACCAAATGGCTCGGGGACCTCGCGGCGGATCAACTGGACAACGGCAGCATTCCCCATGTGGTGCCCAACGTGCTGGGGGAAAACGCCACCGGATCCGCCGGATGGGCGGACGCGGGCCTGATCGTTCCCTGGTCGATGTATCAATCCTTTGGTGACACCCGCGTCTTGGAGCGGCAATACCCCGGCATGAAAGCCTGGGTCGATTTCATGACGGAGCGGGCCTCGGCAAAAGGAAACCCGTATTTGCGGGAAGGGGATTTCACTTTTGGCGACTGGCTCTCCTTCAACTCGACGCGGTCCGAT
>PXDC01000232.1 GCA_003565135.1 Verrucomicrobiota bacterium | reverse complement strand
TCAACACCTCCACCCCGCAGAAATCCGCCACCCGCCACATCTGACGACGAAACACCTCACGCTCCATCACCCCCAGCAAATGCGCCTTACCCGCCACCCGGCTCATGCAATGGTACACCGCTGTGCGATTTAATGACTTGATCCGTATCGAACTCATGACCCCAATCCTGCCACCCAACTCACCCTCATGTCAAATAAATAGACTGGCTGTTTATTGATTTCCTTAACCTAAAGTAGTTCATCTATAAGATGCCGGTCCAGTTTTCCGGAGGCGGTACGCGGAATTTTTTCGACAGAAATCCACCGTTTGGGGATTTTATGGGGAGATACTATTTCCTTCAACACGGCCCGTAACTGCTGAATGCTCTGGTTGCCTTTAACAGACGGGACGTAGACGGCGACGATGGCTTCACCCCATTCGGGGTCCGGGATGCCGAGAACACAGGCTTCGGCAGCAATCTGGGAACGAATCAGTGCCCGTTCAATCTCATTAGGATCCACTTTCTCACCGCCGGTATTAATCGAGGGACGTATCCTGCCGGTGACGAAAAGGCGGTTGGCGGGGTCCAGGAATCCGGTATCCTCGGTCGGCCAGGGGGAACGGGGAGCGGCATAGTCGCCATTGTAGCCACAAAACAGAGTCGGGGTTTGGACGAATATCCGGCCTTCGTGGTTCGGTTGTGTTGCGTCGATTCGAAGCCTCACGCCGGGAAGTGCCACTCCGCTGGAATTGTCTCCGGCGAGAAAATCCTCCGGTCGAACCACGGCGATAGCGGCCGCGGTTTCCGTCATACCGTACGAGGGTGCGAGGGGGAGCTCGGCCTGGCGGGCGCGTTTGCGCATTTCAGGAGTAAGCGGCGCTCCTCCAACAAGAATGAGGGAGAACTTGCGCAAACGCCCGGTATGAATGGGGTTGTCCAAAAGGCGGGCCAGTTGGGTTGGCACCAGCGAAAGCACGGGGCGCTCAAATTCCAGCGCCGTCCCGATTGCTTCAGGTTCCGGAACCGAGACAAAGCTACCTCCACTGACGGCGGCCCGAATCACGGGCATCAGCCCGCTTACATGGTGAAAAGGCAGACCCGCGCAGCAATTCAGCACCTCGCCCCCGGCAAAACGCTGAAAACCGACCGCGCCGGCCCGCAGTGTTTCCCCGGTATGAACCGCAAAGCGGATCCGGCCACCGGTGCCACCGGTCGGGATGGCGATGGCGGGTTCAGGATTTCCTTCCGGATCGCCTTCCCCCGATGCCCTCAGCGGCGAACGCCCCAGCACTACATCCGGGTTGACCTGTTGTTGAATCGCGGACCATTCATTCGCCCTCCAGTTCGGGTCGGCAAGAAATAGGCGAAGCTGTCGACTCAAGGCGACGGCAACCGCGGCGAGGAACCGGGCCGGATCGGGTTCGGCGACCAGCACGGTAAGCGGACGGTTCGTTGTTTGGGGCAAAAGGCGCTCCGCAAATTCACGTACGTAGCGTTCCGGAGCGATTCCGACAAACCGTCGGGCTTGAATCATGGCAATCAACTGTTCTCCCAGGTTCATTTCGTCACCCATGCCCAAACCGGTTCGGTTGCCAGGCCATCGATCTGTTGACCATGAATGATCGATCCCCAATCCGGCGACAACCCATCGCGGCCAAAAAACGCCGATGTCCCCCACCCGACTGCCCGGTTTCCCGTGTTAGCCGCCGCTGCTACTGACAATGCATGCTTCATGCCCACCGCGGTTTCCAGGGCGGATGAAAAAACCACCCGCATCCCCCCTTGCTGCACGAGACTCAGGAGAGCTCGCGGGGACCCCGCCAGGGCCGGTTTAACAACAAAAATTCCCGGCCAACCGCGCTCATTCCATTGCCACAACGAGCGGAGCGTTCCCACCGACTCGTCCAGGCCCAGAGGAACGGGAAACGAATGAGCCAGTCGCAAGAGTTCCTCGGTGCGCGATGGCGGCAGCGGCTGTTCAAAAAACTCAACCGAAGACCCATCCAAAAAGCTCCCCCACTTTTCCGCCGCGCGGAAATCCAGGGCACCGTTTGCGTCCAACCGCCAGCGGATGCCCGGCGGGACCGCTTCGACAAGTCTCAGGAACGACTCCCTTTCGCGGGCAAAAGAACGAACGCCGACCTTCCATTTCAGGGTCCGAAATCCCTGCGCCGAGAGTCGTTTTGCCTCGCTCACGGCATCGGTGCCCCCGGAAATCAAGCCCGCCACCGGCAGCACCGCCGGGCCCGCCACCGGTAAACCGGCGGGCTGTCGCCGCAAATCCTGCAATGCGCTCTCAAAGGCAAACCGGCAACAAGGCAACGTTTCCGGAATCCCGTCGACACCTTCCGGTGAGATGCCACCCCCGATCTCGCGGCAAAAGGTCTCCGCCTGTTCGAGGGTCTCGGATCCAAAACCTTCCAGAGGGGCGATTTCTCCCAATCCCCAACGGCCCAGCCCGTCCCCCAGCCGGACGAGAACTCCCTCCCGGAATCTCCAGGTGCCATACCGTGTTTTCAATGGTTTAGAAAACGGGCGCCGGTAGCGAATGTATTCAATTTGCAGATTCACCGACTCTAAATTCCGATAGGTCCCGAGGCAACTTCCGGAACCAGCCCGTTGGCTCCAACAGGACCGTCGGCACCGGAAGAACCGTCACACCGCCGGGAACCATGGTGGCGCCGCGTACATGGAAGGCAACGTTCGAAATCCTGCAATCGCAGACGGCCGAAGAGTAAGGCGACGCCGTGAAGCCCTTCAAGCCCGGGGTCCGTTCCGGAGCGATGCCCGGAAAAACGACCCGCTTGAAAATTTTTCCGGAACATTCCCGGCTTGAAATTTGTTTCACGACGATAAAACTAGCGGCTTTCAGGAATTTCGTTTACGGCAAAAAGACCTCATGATCCAAGCGTTTGACCTGGTTAAGGATTTCGGACCGATCCGTGCGGTGGATCGGGTCGGTTTCGAAGTAAACAAGGGCGACATTCTCGGTTTCCTGGGTCCCAACGGCGCGGGAAAATCCACCACCATGAAGATGGTGACCGGCTTTCTTTCCCCGACCTCGGGCCGGGCGGAAATCGGCGGGGTGAACGTTCAGGAGAACCCCCGGGAGGCCAAACGGCGGATCGGATACCTTCCCGAAAGCGGGCCGCTCTACCAGGAAATGACCGTGTTCGAGTTTCTCCGCTTCATCGCTGAAATCCGGGGCCTCCGGGGTGGAAAGGCCCGGGAAGCGCTCGATCGTGTCAGCCATCTGTGCCACCTGCACGCGGTCCGGAACCAGCCGATCGAAACGCTGAGCAAGGGATTTCGTCAGCGGGTGGGCATGGCGCAGGCCGTGTTGCACGATCCCCCGTGCCTCATCCTGGATGAACCGACCGACGGCCTCGATCCCAACCAGAAACAGGACGTCCGCCGCTTGATAGCTTCCATGGCCGACGAAAAGGCGATCATTCTCTCGACCCACATCCTCGAAGAGGTTGAAGCCATGTGCAACCGGGTCATCATCATTTCCGGCGGCCGCATACTCGTCGACGAGACGCCGCGGTCCCTCATTCGACGCCACCCGCAATACGGCGCGGTACAGATGCAGGTGCTCGACAACGAACACGGATCGGCCCGGGAAACGCTGTTGCGCCTCGACGGCGTCCACGACGTGGAGGCGCGAGACGAGCATTGGCTGGTCCTGCCGGACCGGGGGATCGACGACCTCAAACCCCGACTCTGGGAAGCCGCCCGGAGGGAGAAGTGGCGGCTGATATCCATGCACGATGCGCCGCTCAAGCTGGAGGATGTCTTCCGGAATCTCACCCGCCCGGACGGGGAATCCGCGGAGGAACGTTCTCCTCCCGGGGCACGAAACAAGGGAAGCGCCGCCCCAGCGTAATCTTTTCCAGGGCCGGCACGCCTGGCTCCGATCCGGCCGGCCCGAGCCGCCGACACCATTCCTTTACCCAACATCCGTTTCCGACGCACCAAAACCCGCCTGTTTTTAATCCGGTTAATGAAAGTCACGCTCACGCTCATCAAACGCGAATTCCTGGCCTATTTCCGTTCGCCGGTGGCCTACGTTTTCCTCACCGTCTTCCTGGTGGCGGCGACGGGGCTGCCGTGGTTTCTGGGCGGATTCTTCGAAAGCAACGACGCCGGTCTGCGCCCGTTTTTCATCTTCCTCCCCTGGGTATTCCTCTTCCTGGTTCCGGCCGTGGGCATGAGACTCTGGTCGGAAGAAAAGCGTTCCGGAACCTGGGAGTTGCTGTTCACGCTCCCGGTGAGCACCTGGCAGGCGGTGACCGGAAAGTTCCTCGCCGGCTGGGCCTTCGTTTCGCTCGCCGTGCTCCTGACCTTTACCATGCCCGTGACCATCGCCTACCTGGGAACGCCCGACTGGGGACCGGTTTTTTCCGGCTATCTCGGGGCCGTTTTAATGGCGGGGGCGTTTCTCGGGATCTGCTCGGCGGTCTCCGCCCTGACCAAGAACCAGGTTATCAGTTTCGTCGTCAGCGTGATCATCTGCCTGGCGCTGGTTCTGCTCGGCTGGAGCGCCTTTAACGAACTGATGCTCGCTCTCAATCTCCCGGTGTGGCTGGTGGACACGCTGGCGAATTTCAGTTTTGTCACCCACTTCGAAGGCATGATCGCCGGCCTGATTCGTCTGCGGGATGTCGTATTTTTTCTTTCCCTGATGTTGTTCGCCCTTTGCCTCAACGTGCTCGTGCTGGAGCGGTGAGATTCCCGGGCCGAGATTTGGAAACCATGAGAAACCTGAGAAAATGGATCGCCTTTCTTTTGCTGGTGGCGGGACTGGTGCTGGTCAATACCATCGCCTCCCTGATCCCCCTCCAGGTCGACCTGACCGCGGACAAGCTTTATACCCTGTCTCCGGGAAGCCGAAATCTCCTGGCCAAGATCGATGAGCCGGTCACCCTGGAGTTTTACTTCAGTCGCACCCTGGAAGGTCTTCCCATCCAATTCAAAAACTACGCCACCCGGGTCGAGGAACTGTTGCGCCAGTACGAAACCGCCGGGCGGGGCAACGTTCGGCTTGAGCGCATCAATCCGCGGCCGGACACGGCGGAGGAGGAACAGGCTATCCGCGCGGGAATCGCAGGACGGCCCCTGCCCAACGGCGAGACCCTGTTCTTCGGTCTGCGTGCCATCCAGGCTGACCAGGAACGGGTGATCGACATGTTCACCCGTCAACGGGAGGAGCTTCTGGAATACGACATCTCCCGCCTCATCCACCAGGTTCAACAGTGGGAACTTCCCCGCCTCGGCATCATTTCCTCCCTGCCGGTCGTGGGACCGGGCCTGCCCCCGGGAATGGGGTTTCCGCAACAGGGCGAGGACTGGGTCTTCGTCACGGAACTGCGCGAGTATTTTGCCATCGAGGAGATTCGCGACGATCGTCTGCCTTCCGGCCTCGACGTGCTGGCCGTGATTCATCCGCAGGATATTTCCGAGCAGCTTGAATACGAAATCGACCAGTTTCTCCTCGCCGGAAACCCGGTTTTTGTCGCTGTCGACCCCTCGTCGTTTTTCCAGAAGGGGCAGGTCAACCAGCAGCAAATGATGATGGGGATGACGCCGGAGGTATCGAGCGACCTGCCCCGGCTGTTCCGGGCATGGGGTATCGAGTACGACCCGGACCGGGTTGTGGGCGACCTGGAGCAGGCGGCAACCGTCGGCACCGGCCAGGGCGGATCGATGCGTTATCCCGTCTGGCTCGAAGTGGAGACCTTCAACCGGCAAACACCACCCACCGCCCAGCTCAACCACCTGCTCCTCCCCGAGCCGGGCTCCTTTTCGGTGACTGAAGGCAGCGGTTTGGAGACGATTCCGCTCGTGACGAGTTCCGAACAAAGCGGGACGGTGTTCCGCCATCTCCTCGACATCCCGGATCCGGAAAACATCGGCCGGCAAATCACTCCCGACGGCGATCGCCGGGTCCTCGCGGGCCTGGTCCGCGGCACATTCCAGACCGCCTTTCCGGATGGCCGCCCCCGCGAAAGCGGCAACGGCGACGATGCGACGGATCCCACGACCGAGGGCCCTGAGCACCACTCGGGAGAGGGGACGCTGGTGCTCGCGGCCGACACGGATTTCCTGGCGGACAATTTTTCCGTGCGCCGCGCCTCCTTTCTCGGCATGCAGGCGGTCACACCCATCAATGACAATCTCGCGTTCGTCAGCAACGTCCTGGAATTCCTGGCCGGGAGCGAAGACCTTATATCATTGCGGGGAAAAGGAACCTCCCAGCGCCCGTTCGAACGGGTGCGCGAGCTGGAGGCCGCCGCCCAGCAGCGCTATCAGGAACAGCTCGCCGCGCTCGAGACGCGGCTGCAGGAAGTCCAGCGAAACCTGCGTGATCTGCAGAGCCGGCAGCGTGATGAAGGCGGGTTGGTCGCTTCGCCCGAGGTCCGGGAAATGATGGAGGAATTCCGGATCCAGGAGGCGGAAATGCGCGCGGAACGCCGGGAAATCCGCCGCCGACTGCGCGAGGATGTCGAGGGGCTCAAACTCGGCCTGACCACCTTCAATCTCGTCACCGTACCGGTGGCCGTGGGAGCAGCCGGCGTGATTTTTTTCGTCATTCGAACCCGACGCCAGAAACGATAAAAGTATGAAGCTCAAACCCCTGTTAATCGCAGTAACCCTTTTGGCCGCCGGCGCCGGCCTGGCGTATTGGCTTTCACCGTACACAAATCAAACCGCAGAACGGGATCCCCTCGCGGGCACTTCCCTCCTCGACGCCGAAACGCTGAACAACACGCACCGGATCGAGCTTTCCGGCGGCAACAACGGCTCACGGGTGGCGCTGGAAATCAATGCCGAAGGAGAATGGCACCTTCCCGACCACTACGGCATTCCGGCCGACATGGACAAGTTGAGTCGGTTCACCCGGTCGTTGCTGGAAACAAAGCGGCAACGCCGGGTCACGGCGAACCCCGAACGCCTCGAACGCCTCGGTCTCGACCAGGGTCGGATCGTCCTGCGGGATCCGGATGGCACCGAGATTTGGAACCTGCAGGTCGGCGGCCGGGGAGAAACCGGCGGAAGCTTCGTGCGGCCGGCCGGCGAGGACGCGGCCTACCTGACCGACACCGCCATTCGCATTGATTCCAGGCTGGAAAACTGGCCCGTCAAGCGTCCCCTGAATTTTGACGCCAGCGAGGTGGCCGCGTTGACCCTGGAATTTCCCGGCGAGAGCGCCGCGCTGAGCCTCGGGCGCAATGACCCGGGAGAGACCTTTTCCGCCGGCGGCGGCGGTGCCCTCGGCTCCATCAGACAGGACGAGGTCGACCGCCTCCTCCGCCGCCTGCTCAACGCCCGCTTCAACGAGGTAAGGGATCACGCCGACGCCGAGGCGGTGGCGGCGCGCGAAAACGCGCGGGAAATCACACTGCGACGCTTCGACGACACCGAATACACCCTTTTGATCGGGCGAAAACCGGCGGCGGCGACAGGCGAATCCGCCACCGAAACCGACGCCGAACCGGACCGACGGCGAACGGAAGCCTCCATTATCTTCGACCACGAGGGCAATATCGTCACCCCGCCGGAACCCGAAAAAATCGAAGAAGAGACGGCAATATCCGAACCGGGCCCGGTATTTATCGTTTACCGCAGCGACGCCGACAGCTTCCCCTGGCGCCGGATCACGGACGAGGCGGCATTGACCTTCCCGGACTCGGTCTACAACGCCCTCCCGGAATCGATGGCAAGCCTCTTCGAAGAAGCGGAGGCCGCGGACGACAACCGGCCGTAAAGGAACGGCGGCAACGACCCGCGAAGTTCAGGGGAGACGCCGGTCCCTGTCCCCCCTCCGGGGCGCGACGACAAAAACCCGGGGCCGGACGGTTTTCAGCCCAGGAGCTTCCGGTAGGCTTCGAAGTAGCGCTCCTGGGTCCCCCGGACCACCTCCTCGGGCAAAACCGGCGCCGGCGGCTGCTTGTTCCAATCGCTGCGGTCGAGAAAATCCCGCACGTATTGCTTGTCGAAACTCGGAGGAGAAATCCCGGGGCTGTAGCGATCGGCGGGCCAGTAGCGGGACGAATCCGGCGTGAGCACCTCATCGATCAGGAAAAGCTTTCCGGTGCCATCGGTTCCAAATTCGAATTTTGTATCCGCAAGGATCATCCCGGCCCGGCCGGCGCGATCGTGACCGCGTTCGTACAAACGCAGACTCGCGGTTCGGACCGCATCGAAAAGCTCCTGTCCCAGCTCCCGGGCACAGGCCTCTTCGGTAATGGGAAGGTCATGCCCCTCACTGGCCTTGGTGGTGGGCGTAAAGAGGGGCTCGGAAAGGCGATCCGCCTGGCGCAGCCCGGCCGGAAGCACATGGCCGCAAACGCTCCCGGATTTCCGGTAGGACGCCCATCCGCTCCCGGCCAGGTAACCGCGAACGACGCACTCGACGGCCAGGGGACGGAGCTTGCGCACCACCATTCCCCGAAGCTGCAAATCCGGTCGGTCGGGGAAGAGCGCCTGCAGGCGCTCCTCCTGATCGGGGAGCACATGGTTGGGAACCAGATCCGCGGTCTCTCGGAACCAGTGCCGGCTCAGTCCGGTGAGGATGGCCCCTTTGGCGGGAATCCCGGGCTCGAGGATAACGTCGAAAGCGGAGATCCGATCGGTGGCGATAAGCAGGAGGGCATCTCCGAGGTCAAACAGCTCCCTCACTTTTCCCGAGCCCACTCTCGGAAAGGGGATCCCCTCCACCCGGGTCAGCGCGGGCGAGGCCATGGCGGCGGCGAGATTCTCGGCTGGATGGCTCATGCGGTGATTTCGAACATGGCCGCAATCCCCGGGAATTGTGAACCTTTTTCTGATTTTTTAAAAAAATACTTGCGCGAATAGGCCAGAAAACTACTTTGAGTGATTTCCGACCGTGTCCCCTTCGTCTAGCCCGGTCCAGGACACCAGGTTTTCATCCTGGCGACAGGGGTTCGAATCCCCTAGGGGACGCCAGATAAAGCCAATCCTCCGGGATTGGCTTTATTTTTTCCCCCGCCGGCCGGTCCTGATTCGCAGCGGCCGCGAAGGGAAATCGCGGGACCCGGACCCCCACGCCGAGGCGGTGTGAGCGGCGCGACGATCGCCACGATGAATTCGATCCAACAGCATGCATCCATTTGAACCGAATACGGAAGGCGCCGTTGGGCAATGGGGTGAAGTCGAGTTGATACGGCGCATCGCCGAATGGCTGGGACCGGTCAACCCGCCGCCTCCGGAAGGCATGGGCGACGATTGCGCGGTCTATTTCGCCGACGCCGACCGCCCGCAACTGCTCACCACCGACCCGGTGCTGTACGGCTACCACTTCGATGATACGGTTTCGCCCGAAAACGCCGGGGCCAAGTTGCTGAAACGCAATATCAGCGATGTTGCGGCCATGGGAGGACGTCCGTTGCGGGCGGTGCTGTCGCTGACACTGCCCGCCAAAACCAGCACGAACTGGGTCCGGGACTTCATCCACGGCTTGAGAACGAGCGCCCAAGCCTACCGGGTTCTCGTGGTCGGCGGGGATGTCGCCCAAAGCGAGCGATTCCTGGGGGCGTTTCTGACCCTGGTCGGTGACGCGCCGGCCGGCCGGGCACTGACCCGGACCGGGGCGCGAACCGGCGACCATATTTTTGTTACCGGCGAGCTCGGCGGCAGCGGATCCGGTCACCATTTCGCCTTCGAGCCGCGGGTGAACGAAGGTCTTTGGCTGGCCGGCCGGAATGAGGTTCGCTCAATGATCGATGTGAGCGACGGC
>PXDC01000318.1 GCA_003565135.1 Verrucomicrobiota bacterium | reverse complement strand
TTCATTTCAGCGACTGTGAAAACCTGATCCACCTCCTGCACCGCCTGGTCGACCAGGGGCACACGGTCATCGTCATCGAACACAATACCGACCTCCTGGAGGAGGCCGATTACCTCGTCGAAATCGGGCCCGAAGGGGGCGACCTCGGAGGCCGGGTGCTTTTTCAGGGTCCCGTGTCCGGGCTTTCCCAATGCCCCGCGAGCCCCACGCGCCCCTTTCTCACCGGGAACGGCGACGCCCGGACCGCCGGCTCCCGCACCCGGAAAAACGCGGCGATGAGATCCGCAAACAGCCCGTTGCCAACAAAATAAACGTGGACTCAGGGGACCGCATCCCGCTCCGCCCCCGCCGGCAGCCTTTTCGGAGTAAACCCTGATGTTGCCAACGCGTTCCGGCAAACTCCATTGGGAATGAGGTTTGGAAAATTGCTGCAAAATTTCAAAACCTCATGGAAACAAAAACCTTACATATCCTTTGCCAGAACGCGTTTGCCATATTAGGGCAAAAAGGGCGATCGGGTTGACAGCGAGGCCAAGGTTAGTATTTTAGAGGCCTATGATTAAAAAAACTACTGCATTCTTTGCCATTCTCGCCGTCGCTTCCTTTTCCTCCATCGCCCTCGCGGGCGGCGGTTGCGGGGACAAGGGAGGCTGTGACCGGGATAAGTCCGAAGCCTACTCACCCGCCTCCTTCGACGTGGCCGCCGGCGGCTGCAACGGAGGTTCCTGCGGCGGCAAAGGCGACGGCGACAAATCCTGATCCGACGACAGATCTATGCAAAAGCGGGTGCCGGATTCCGGCACCCGCTTTTTTCTTGTCTGAAGCCGCCGGTCGGCCGAGTCAGCCGTCGATTCTTTCCGAGGGAAGGTTGATCAAATACATGCAGGCATCGAGGCGGGGCTGTTCCACCTTGACCGTCAGCAATCCGGATTGAACCAGTTCGGCAACGGCCTCGTCGTGCTCCCGCCGAATCTCATCGACACATTCCGTGACCCGGCCCGGCCGGACCAGGACGGACAGGGTCACCAGCATAAAAAAGCCCATCGGCAGCAACGCGAGAAGCAGACTGGTCCCCAGCATCCCGAACGGAGCGGCGGGAAAGTTCCCCGAAACGCCCTCGCCGCCGGCGATCGTATCGCGAACGGCCTGGAAAAAATCGAGGTAAAGTCCGTAAACCGGCCAGGCGAAAAAGCCCCAGAAAATGAGAAACCCGCACAACCCGTACAGGATTGCCGCCGGCCGGGACGGCGCCCAGGTTTCCACCGCGCGCTGAAAGATGCCGGACGAACGGGCCTGCAGGTTTTCCAGGCCCGTCACCGTAACCTCAAGTTCCTCCGAACGCCCGGCGGAGGATTCCGCTTCCGTACCCAATTCCCGGTTCAGGGCAAACTCGAGATCCCGCATTCCGGGGGTGATCTTCTCCTTCACCGCGCTTTCGACGTAATCGCGTATGCCTCCCTGAACACCTTGTGAAAACCGCCGCGCATCGCGGAGATTCCTGGCTGCGGCAAACGCACTGGAAACGAACGACGGGACGCTCCCCATCAGGGCCAGCGGAACCCGTTCCAAAGCTCCGTGGAGCAGGTTGGCCAGAACCAGCACCAGGCGCCAGGGAAAGAACGCATAAGGCGTTCGCTGCAGGAAAACCGTTCGCAGCCGCTGCCGGACGCCGGCCCGAAACACCGATTCCGGTTCGAGGAGGTGGCCCAGGGTTTCCCTCGGCAGACTGCGTTCGAATTCCCGGAGAGCGTCCAGGGCCCGCCGGCTGGCGGGAAGCTGCGCCGTTACCAGCGCGGACACCTCTTCCTGAAACCGCCGCAACGTCTGCAACAACTGGGAACGGGGGACGTCCCCCATCCGGCTGAAACCCGCCGCTTCCCCGATCGCCTTCCGCAGCGAAACCGCCATTTCCGGAGACGACGACACCGCCCGCGAATCGTCCCCGTCGCCGCTCAGGCCGAGATCCGGGATCAAAACCGGCGACATCACTTCAGCGTGCGGGACAAAGGTCCGCAGCCGTTCGCGGAATCCCTCCACGTCCCCGCTTGACGGTTCCTCGCGCACGAAATTGATCACCGGCAGAATCAGGGAGCCATCGGCCCGGGAAAGGTATTGAAAAACGGCTTTATCCTCCATTTCCCGCTGGGCGACGACAAAGACCTTGATCAGGGCATTGTCCAACGCCCGGCGCGCCGCCTTCGCCCGCCCTTCGTCCGCCTCGTTCAATCCCGGGACGTCGACCAGGGTGTAGGGAAACCCGATCGCCTCCATCTCGTTTTCGGAGCAATGGATATGGGCCTCGTACTCCGGCCGCAAGTCGGCCGGAGGCTCCGGCCCGACCCACGTGGTCTTTTCCGTCGCCTCCGCCCGGGCGTACCCCACCCGCAAGCGCTTGCGCACGCCTTCGGCCCGCACGAACTGAGACAGCAAACAGGTCTTGCCGGAATTCTTCGGTCCGGTAAAGGCGAGCGTGATGCGCTCGATCCCCCGGTTCCCGGCAATCTCCCGGCAGGAACGCCGGAATTCATGGCACAACCGGACCAACTCGGCGTCGCCGTTGCGCACCAGACCGAGCACCCCGGCCTGGTGCTCCACGGTGTCGGCCAGGGTCAAACAGGATTCAAGCAATTTCGAGGGCATGGTTTTCCTTCTCCCATCGTTCCAGGTAACGGCCGAGCTCTTTCGCCGCCGCCGGATCGATCCGGTAAAGGCGCCAGCCGGCATCGGAAATACCGAAACACCTTTGGGGAAGATGCGATTTTACGGAGGGATTGAAAAGCCCTTTCTCCCGCAGAAGCTCCTCCACGACACTTCTCGGCAAACCGATGTGATCGGCGGCAAGGGTGACAAAATTACTGAACTGGCGGTACCCGACCTTTTCGTTCAATTCCCGATCGAGCATGCGAAGGGTCCCGGCGGCCAGCAATCCGCTGAACCCGAGGACCCCGAGGAGCTCCAGGGCGGTAATCCCCAGGACGGAGGCCCCGCCGTCAAACGGGATCAGGATCACCGCGGCCAGGCCGACGAAGAACGATCCGAAAATATGGACCGTCGCCTTGAGTTTGCTCGTGTTGCGCCAGATCCGGCGGGCGATCGCATCCCATTCGTCGCGGCTCATATTGGTGCGTTCCTCGCTGCGGTAGCGCTCGAGGATTCCGCGCGCCTCTTCGTTCCAGGAGCGGTCCGGAGGCGCTTCCCGCGTCGCCACCGCCCACCGGTACAGGAGCTTTTCGATATCGGCAACCTGGATGAGTTGTTTCCGCAGGCGCTTCTGCAGGACCCGGTACCGGCCGTGCGCCCGGATCCAGGGAACCGCCCGGGCGATCGCCTCCCTTCCCTGCCGGACCACCTCGGCCGCCCGTTCCACCACTCGCCGGCGCAAGGCCATCACCGGCTTCAGGTGCAGGGGAGCCGTCCGCTCCATGCTTTCCTTGAAACTCAGCACGATCTCGGGATCCATCTTGAGGCGCAGGCGGCCGTCCCGATCGTGCATCAGGTCGTGGGCGGCGGCATACAGCTCCTCCGCCGCCCGCCTCAACCGGGCGCGATCCGTCTCCGCCCGGGAGGTCAATGCCGCCAGGTTCCGCCGGGCCTGCCCGATCAGGTCGCCGATGAGTTCGCGCTGCCGCTTCTGGCCCATGACGGCCGGGCGCACCTGGTCGGCCAGCCGGAGAATGGAACGCTCCGGTCCGATTTGTTCCGGCCGGTTCGCGCCGGCCGCGGGATCGATCCGGAAGAAGCAGGGAATCCGCTCGCCTTCCGGCCGATCGCGGTTCCCGTCCCACGCCGGCGAATACCCGAAACCGGACGGCACCAGAAAATCATAGGCCCCGTAACAGAGGATCGCTTCGTTGGTATTGAGCGCCCGGCGCAATTCCTCGTGGACGTTCTCCGGCGGTTCGGGCGGACGCATCAGATTGACGGCATAGATCCGCACCGCCTCGGGAATCCTCTGGCGCACGAGATCGGCGAGATCACGAATCTCCAATTGCGAGCGCGGCGTGACCACCACCACCCCGGCGCAGATCTCCGCCGCCCTCGCGATCGCCTGCATCCGGAGGTTCTCCCCTTCTCTCTCATTTTCCTGCAGGCGCTGCATATCGGGACAATCGAGCAGGGCGATCCCATGTCGATCCAGGTGGTCGTCCACCGCGAACAGGGGGCTGGAAAAACGGCTCACATCGGCATACTGCTCCCGGGCGGTGGCCGGGTCGGCCGCCAGGCATTCCGGAGGTTGCTCGAAGACCAGGCCGAGGAACTCGTGCAACCGGTCGAAAACCGCGGCGTTGTCGCGCCACGCCCGGGGAATCCAGAGCACAAATCGCTGGGTACCCTGCCGGCTGCCCAGGCCGATGGGAACGCGGGCGCGGCCGGCGGCGGAGAGAAACGATCCGACCAGGGAAGATTTGCCCCCGTTGATCGGGCCGGCCACCGCGAGAATGGGGACCTCGTTGAACTCGCGGGCAATACGGAAGGTGGTGACCATCCGGTCGTGCGCCCGGTCATCCATTTCCCGCAAGGCGTCGAGGAACCCGAGCTTTTTTTCCTCCGGCCAGACCTGCTCCACCAGCGGCGCCGACGGGTCATTGAGCTTCTGCCAGAGGGCGTTGGGTGATAAACCCTGGGAATTCTTGCGTTTCAAATCGGTTAAACTAGGATTTTCGGATTCGTCATGCAGGCCGAAACAACGACCGTTCCGGGCGCGGTATCCCCGGCCCGGACCGAGCCCTGCCGGCCGAAACCGGATTCGACCGCCCGGACCGTGCGCCAATTCAAATTCAAAGCCGACTTTCGATAATCCTCAACGCCAAAGCCGCAGTCAGGCCGCGTGAACCGCGGCAATCATTCATGGCCGATCCTTATTCCCAATCCCACCTGCTGTCGATACGCAACCTGTCCAAGCGGTATGGCAACCTCACCGCGGTCGATGGCGTCTCCCTGGACATTCGCCCGGGCGAGATCTTCGCTCTGCTCGGGGTCAACGGGGCGGGCAAAACCACCATGATCGGCTGTATCACCGGGTTGATTTCGAATTTCGAGGGCGACATCCGCGTCGCCGGCTACGACGTGCGCCGCGACTATCAAATCACCCGCCAGTTGGTGGGCCTCGTGCCGCAGGAGCTCAATTTCGACGGTTTTTTTCCCACCGCCGAGACGCTGCGTTACCAGGGCGGGTATTTCGGCAGCCGGGGAAACCGGGAACGCGGCGACCGGCTGCTGGAGACCTTCGCCCTCGCGGACAAGGCCAAAGCCAATACCCGTAAGCTCTCCGGGGGCATGAAACGCCGGCTCATGGTCTGCAAAGCGCTCATGCACCAGCCGGCCCTCCTTTTCCTGGATGAACCGACCGCGGGGGTGGACGTCGATCTGCGCGAAGAACTGTGGAGCTACATCTCGAGGCTCAGGGATGCCGGGACCACCATCGTGCTCACCACGCACTACCTCGAAGAGGCCGAAAACCTGGCCGACCGGATCGGAATCATCAACCGCGGACGCCTCCTCCGGGTCGATTCCCGCGACAATCTGATGCGTACCTTCGGAAGACGCTGGATCGAAGTCCGACTCTCCGGCACCGTCCCCCGGGACCTGGTGAACGCACTCGCGGAGTACGTGCCGGAGACCCCGGCGCCCGACCGCCTCCGCATCACCTTTCCCGAAAGCGCACACCACCGTGCCGGCGAGGAAGCCCCCGTCAAACGCCTCATGCTGGCCCTGCAAAACGCCGGCCTCGAGGTGGAAACACTCGAAGGGGGACGAAATCGCCTCGAGGATATCTTCCGCGAGGTCGTTCACTCCGATCGCCCATGATGCCCGGCACGAACCCGATATGCTCCCATCCCGTCGCCAGCCGCGTTGACCCATGACTTCAGACAACTTATCCGCCGAGACCCGGCAACCGCACCGCGGAGACGTGATGACGCCGGGGACAACCGCAACCGCCGACGGGCCCGGTTCCCCCGTGGCGACCGGCGACGGGCGGCCTCCTCCGGGCGCGGAAGAGGCCGCCCGGAGGCACATTGCGGCGGTCGAAACGCGCGCCCGGAATAACCGCGGCTGGAGAGGGACGTGGATGCTTTTCCGGCGCGAGCTGGCGCGCTTTATGAAAGTGGCCGGGCAAACCATTGTCAGCCCGGTGCTCACGACCATCCTGTGGTTTATCGTGTTCGGGTACTCCCTGGGCAGCCGCCTCGACGAGATCCAGGGGATCCCCTACGTGGATTTCCTGGTACCCGGCCTGATCATGCTCAACCTGATCAATAACTCATTTCTGAATACGGGTTTTTCCCTGTTTATCTCCAAAATCCACGGTTCGGTCGTCGACGTGCTGCTCACCCCGCTTTCACCCCTGCAACTTATTATCGGCTATATCGCGGCCTCGCTTCTGCGCGCCCTCATTATCGGCGGTCTTATTTGGGCGGTCGCGGGCGTTATGGGCGCATCGACCCTGCACAATCCGGCATTCACCCTCATTTTTATGATCCTGACCTCACTGGCTTTCGCCCTGTTCGGCCTCGTGGTCGCCATCCTGGCGGAGGATTTCGATCACATCAACATCTTCCCCAGCTTCCTCCTGATGCCGCTGACTTTCCTGGGCGGGGTGTTTTACTCGATCGATATGCTGCCCTCGCCGTGGGATACGGTTTCCCTGGTCAATCCGATTCTCTACATGGTCAACGGGCTGCGTTACGGAATGACCGGTGTGACCGACGTGCCGGTGGGATTCGGCCTGTTCCTGGTGGCCGGCTCGGTTGCGGTCTTTGGTGCGGTCGCCCTGTACCTGCTCTCCACGGGCAAAAAACTGCGCGAATAAAGCGGTTCAGCGATACGCCAGGGAATGGGTCTGACCGTGCCAGGGATGCTCGCGGTCGATGCAGTCGAGTTTGAGCTCTACCCGGTCGGCCTGAAACCGGGCGTGGACGTAGGCACCGGGCTGCTCCTCCCGAAAAACGTAACCGGTGGCGGGCTGATTGACCAGGTGCAGGTCTTCGTGTTTGCCGAGCTCCCAGCGATGAGAGTGCCCGTAGAAATAGGCCTTCACATGCGGATGTGACAGGGCGATCGCGTACAGGGCCTCGATATCCTGCAGTCCGCGACCGGTTCCGGTCTCCGGGAAGTGGTGGCCGAACAGGATGACGGGTTTGTCGGCATGTTTCGCCAGGGCGCGGTCCAGCCATTCGAGTTGCCGCTCGCCGAGCAATCCCGGCGTCTGGTTAACCTGATCGAGGGTATCGAGCAGAAAAAGGTAGACGTTGGGCGTTTCGAGAATGTCGAGGTGCCGCCCGTCGACAAAGGGGGCCTCCCGTTCCATATCGGCCAGTACGGTATAAAACGGTCCCCGGTCATCGTGGTTGCCCATGGTAATGTGGACCGGGATACCGGCCCGGGACAGGGGACGCAGGATCCAGCTGAGCAGCCCGTATTCACCGAGGTATCCGCGAATGTTGGCGGCATCGCCATTGATGATCACCGCGGCGGGCCGGGGATGAAGCTCGACGATGCGTTTGACCGCAATATCGAGGTGTTCGGCCGTGTTGACGCCGCGGAGGAGGCGGTTCGAATTGCGGTCGATGTGGGTATCCGCCAGGAGCAGGTAATAATCGGGATCCACGTCCGAGTCCGCGGCGAATCCGGAGGCCCCGAAGGTAAGCCAGCCGGCGGCGGTTACAGCGGCGGTGGAGAGGAACTGACGGCGATTGACGGGCGGGATGTGTTTCGGCATGGCGAGGTCGGATTCGATTGTGCTCCTTCTAACGCAACCGGACGCCCCGGGTCAACCTTCTCCCCGGGAACGAGCCGCGACGCACGATTCCCCTTTTCCCGGGAGGCGGCGGTGCCGAAAAACCGAGCAAAACCTTGATCCCTCGCCGATCCGCACCTAACCTCACCCACCATGAGTACTGTGCCCTGGACCTGGTCCACCACCGGCTTCGGCCTGGCGGGAAAATCCCACGAAAGTATCATCGCCCTTTGCGGCAAAGCCGGGCTGGCCGGCATCGAGGGTGTCGCCCCGCTCTTCGAGGGCAAGGACGAAACCGCGGTCCGGAAAATCGCCGACGAATACCGGGCCGCCGGACTCAAATTCGACTCGTTCCACCTGCCGTTCGCGCCGGAAGACGATATTTCCTCCTTTTACGAAACCATTCGGCGCAAGGCGGTGGAAAAAATGGCGCGCTGGATGGAGTGCGCGGCCTGGACGGGCTCCCGGGTGGTCATCCAGCACCCGACCACCACCCGAGGACCGGTTGAAACCGACGGTTTCGACAACTACCTCGGAGCCCTGGGAAGGAGTCTGGAAACCCTGCTTCCGCTGGCCGAAAAACTGGGGCTGGTGATCGCGATCGAAAACATGCTGCCCGGGCCGGACGGGGGACGGTTGGGTTCCCGCCCGCAACATTTCGAGCGTTTCCAGCGCGAATTCGGTCACCGCCACCTCGGCTTCTGCCTCGACACCGGGCACGCCCTGGTCGCGGGCCACGAGCGCGCGCACGAATTCTTCTCCGCGATGAAACCGGCCTTGGCCGCCTTTCACCTCGCGGACAACGCGGGAGACCGGGATTCCCACCTGGCCCCCGGTCACGGCCGGGTCGACTGGGATCGTTTTTTCCAGGGGATGGCGGAAATCGGCTTCGCCCACGTCGCCTGTATCGAAACCCCGCCGTTCGCCTACGGTCCCGACTACAGCCCCGATGCCTGGAGGGAAATGGTCGACGGAACGCAAACCCTGGCGGAAAAAAGCCTGGCGGGAAAAGGTTAGCCCCGCCGCCGGAATCACCCGGCGCTCATTGTCTGACGCCGTCGATCCGGGCGAGAAATTCATCGAGCCATTCCGGATCGCCGGCGTGGCGGGCGAACCTGGTGTCGATATCCTCCTGCGTATGGCAATCCGAACCGGCGACGGATAAGAGCCCGTGCCGGCGGCAGTAGTCGCGGTAAAACGGCGTCAATTCGGGAGCCACCGCCGGGTGAGCGCACTCGATGCCGTCGAGCCCGCATTCGTCCCGGAGCGCGTCCATCCGCCCGACATCGTCGTCCCGGAAATACCCCTGCGGGTGCGCGATCGCGATCACGCCGTCCACCGCGTGAACGGCGTCCACAACCGTCGATACCGCCGGGTAGGGAGGCACCGGAACCCGCTCCGACGCCCGTCGGAGAACGTCCCGGTACTCCCCCTCGGAACGGATGTAGCCGCGGTCCAGGAAATACCGCCGCTGGATGTGGTTGTTGACGTGGGTGGCGCCCTGGTGAGCCATCGCGCGGGCGGGACGGTAGGACTGCAACAATTCGCGGCGCCTGTCGTCGGAGTAATCGAAACCGAGAGCCTGCATGCCGGCGGAAACCGCCGCACCCGCCTCGCGCTGCCATTCGTGATAAAGATCCGTCAGGCGCCGCAACCGTTCGCTGGGGGCCACCGGCAGGCCGTAACAGAGCAGGTCCACCGGCCCGATCGACGTGGTCACGCTCAGCTCGGCCGCCGGGATGGCGCGGATATCGGGATAACGCGCGGCCACCTCCAGGACCTCACCGAGGGAATCGAGGTGGTGGTGTTCGGTCAGGGCGATTACCGCTACACCCGATTCCCGCGCGCGGATAAAGTGCGCTTCAACCTCGGCCCGGGCGTCATAACTCCAGCAGGAGTGAAGGTGAAGGTCGAACGGGGCCGGGGGAGAGGGATCAGCATTCATCGGCTCCAGAAAAACCCTCCCGCCAACGAAGCGCAATGGGATTTTCGCTTCGCGCCTACTTGGTCAATTCAAACAGCGCGTACCCGCACAGCAGGTTGTGCAGATGTTCGCAGGGCGTCTCCCAATCTCCGCGCAGGTAGACACGGCGCGTAACCCGAATACGGTGGCGATCACAGAAAGCCTCGAACTGCGAAATCGAAATAGGGTGCGTGGGCGGCCCTTCGTACCATTCGTAGGTGTTGACTTCGTTGGGAATGTGGCTGCCGCTGATCAGATGATGCAGGCGGTTCTTCCAGTAGCCGTAATTGACAAATCCCACCGCCACCGAATCGGCCAGGCGAAGGGCTTCGAGCAAAACCGCCGCCGGGTTGCTCAGCTCCTGCACCGTCCGCGAGCAAATCACCCGGTCGAAAAACTTGTCCGGAAAGGTTTTCATCATCTCGGTAAGATCGCCCTGGTAGGCCGGAACACCCCGCTTGATACACGAGGAGATTTTATCCATATTCCAGTCCACCCCGACCCCGAATACCGACTTGGTCTTGATCAGGTACTCCAGGAGCACACCCCGGCCACACCCGAGATCGAGGATACTGCTGTCGGGCTCAATCCAGTCGCTGATGATCCGCATATCCACGGTGCGTTTATCCGGTAGTTTCTCCATGATTCACTTTTCCCAGAGAAAGGCCACCATGAGCCGGTAAAGGTTGGGGGCGTCGACCAGAAAGGAATCGTGCCCGAAATCCATCGGCACCTCGGCATAAGTCGCCTGTTTTCGCTGCCGCAGAAGAGCCTGGACGATTTCCTTGTTTTGTTCGGGGGGGAAGAGCCAATCCGAGGTGAACCCCACGACCAGCACCCGCGCCTGGATGTCGCGGAAAGCCTCCTCCAGCGATCCGTAGGTCTCCGGCAGATCGAAGTAATCGAGGGCGCGGGTAAAATAAAGGTAGGTATTGGCGTCGAAACGGTTAATGAAGGTCTGGCCCTGGTAGCGAAGGTACCGTTCGACTTCGAAGTCGACATCGAAACTGAAATTGATATCGCCGCTGTCCCGGCGGCGCCGCCCGAATTTCCTCTCCATCCCCTTATCCGAGAGGTAGGTAATGTGGGCCATCATGCGGGCGATGGAGAGGCCGACGCGGGGACCGGCATCCGGATCGTAATTGCCCGCCTTCCATTCCGGATCCCGGATGATCGCCTGGCGCCCGACTTCATTGAACGCGATGCTCTGGGCTCCCTGGCGGGAGGTGGTGGCGAGCGGGATAATGCACCGGACAAAATCCGGATACTGAATGGCCCACTGCAGGACCTGCATCCCCCCCATGGAACCGCCGACCACGGCATAAAGCCCGGGAATCTCGAGGTGATCGATCAACAGCCTCTGGGCACGAACCATATCCCCGATGGTGATGAACGGAAAATCGAGATTGTACCGTTTGCCCGTCTCCGGATTGATCGACTGCGGACCGGTCGATCCCTGGCATCCGCCCAGGCAATTGGAGCAAATGACAAAAAAACGGTTGGTGTCGATCGGTTTACCCGGGCCGATCATATTGTTCCACCAGCCCGGCTTGCGGTCGCGAATGGAATAAACCCCGGCGCAGTGGTGGTCGCCGCTGAGGGCATGACAGATCAGGATGGCGTTGTTCCGCTTCGCATTCAGGCGACCGTAAGTCTCGTAGCGCAACCGGAAGCGGGGAATGGTCTGACCGTCTTCGAACGTAAACGGACGTTCGTATTCGAAATCGCTGTACTGCACCAAACCGACCTCTCCCGGCCGGCTCAGCAGTGGATTCTCCTTGGCGTCATTCATGAATCGATGCCGCTCACGGTCGGGCCCGCGGGGGGCGCTCAACCGGCTTTCTCCAGGAGCGCGTCGTCGATATCGTAATTGGTGTAAACGCTCTGAACGTCTTCACATTCCTCCAACTGCTCGATAAGACGCAGGACCTGGCGGGCGGTATCGGCGTCCGAAATCGGAACCAGATTGTTCGGCACGTAGGCCAACTCGGAGGAGTCGGGCTCGATACCCTTGCCTTCGAGCGCCCGGCTGACGTCGTAATAGGCCTGGATGGGGCAAAGGACCTCGAAGTGATCGGACTCGGATTTAATCTCTTCGGCCCCCGCTTCGACGGCACTCTCCATCAACACCTCTTCGGTCGCCTTTTCCGCCGCGATGAGGAATTGCCCCATGTGCTGAAACTGAAAGGAAAGGGCGCCGGCACCGGCGAGATTACCGTTGTTTTTGGCAAACACACTGCGGACTTCGGATGCGCTTCGATTCTTGTTGTCCGTCGTAACCTGAACGATAATGCCGACGCCACCCGGACCGTAGCCCTCGTAGACCACCTCTTCGTACACCGTACCGGGCAGCTCGCCGGTCCCCTTCTTGACCGCCCGTTCGATATTGTCGGCGGGCATATTGGCCCCCTTGGCCTTCAGCAGAATGGTCCGCAGGCGCGGATTCATCTCGGCGTCACCGCCGCCTTCGCGCGCAGCCATGGTGATCTCCTTGCTGATACGGCTGAAGATCTTGCCCCGCTTGGCATCTACGGCCGCTTTGTGCCGCTTGGTTGTCGCCCACTTACTGTGTCCGGACATGGCTTATTTCCTGCGCTTGCCTTTCGGTTTTTTCCGTTTGGATTTATGCTTCCCCCCGCCCGCGGATTCCTCCGTCTCCGGCAGCGGAGTCACATCAATCTCGTCCTTCTGACGGTTGATCAGAAACTGTTGCAGTATCGTCAACAGGTTGTTCACGGTCCAGTAAAGAGTCAACCCCGCCGAAAACTGGTAGAGCATCACGGTGATTACCGGCGGCATGAACATGAAGATTTTCTGCTGCATGGGATTGGCCGTCGCCGTCGGCATCATCTTCATTTGCAGAAACATGGTAAAACCCATCAGGACCGGCATAATATTGACGGGGAAACCGGCGACGTGACCGACGGTATCGGCCGATGAGAGGTCGGACACCCAGAGAAACCCTTCAAAACGCAGTTCCGAAGCGCTTTGCAGCATGCGGAAAAGCGCAAAAAATATCGGCAGCTGCACCAGGATGGGAAGACAGCCGCCCAGGGGGTTGACCTTGTACTGCCGGAACAGCTTCATGGTCTCCTGCTGCATCTTCTGCGGGTTGTCCTTGTACTTTTCCCGCAACTCCTTCATGGGCTCGGAAATCTTCATCATGCGCTTGGACGACCGGGCCGCCTTGGCCGTCAGCGGCCAGAGGATCGCCTTGATGATCACCGTCGTGCAGATGATGGCCAACCCGTAGTTGGGGAGGAAGGAGTGGATCCCGGTCATCATGACCAGGAGCAGTTTGCTCAGGAAACCGAATATGCCGAACTGCATGATCAGATCCTGCCGGTCATCGAGATGCTCCAGGCGGCGGTATTCCTTGGGACCGGTATAAAAGTCCAACCCGATCAACTCCTCTTCACCGGCTTCGAGGGAGCGAAGATCGAAACGCACGCTTCCGGTGACGCCCTGGCGCGGACTCCGGTCATCCTCGCGGAGCGGGAGTTCGACCGGGCGGGCCGAATACCCTCTCCCGTGCCGGTCAAAGGTGGCGATGGAGGTAAAAAAACGGTTGCTGACGGCCGCCCACACGACCGGATCCTCGCCCTCGATCACCTGTCTCGGTTCCCCCGAGCGCATGCCAATCCAACTCAGGAACCCTCCGCCGCGGAACTTGTTTACACCGATAAAATCGGCTCCGTCTCCGTCGTAGAAGCCGAAATTCATGAACTGCGGCCCCACGGCGCGCGCTTCGGTATCGTCGGGAATGGCGGTGCCGAGGTTGACGCCGAAACGCGGCAGGGTGACGGTCTCATCGCCCCGGTTCACCAGGACGGTTTCATGCCGGATCATGTAGTCGTCCGGCCGCCGGGGCTCGGGGTCGAGTTCGATGGAATAGGTCCGGCGGATTTCGAGCCCGCCATCGAGTTCGCGCACGTAGACCACCCGGTCCGCACTGTGCTCTTCCAGCCGGTACGCGACATCGTCATCCGCCCCGGGAAACCCCGACAGGCTCAGGGCCGGCGCATAACTCTCCCGATTAAAGGCGTAGCGTTCCTCCTCGCCCCGGGTTCGGGCAAAACGCTGGAACGAGACCTCGCGAATGGCACCGCCGAAATTGGTCAGGCGGACCACCATGTAGTCGTTCTCCAGTTCGACGATTTCCTCCTCCTGGGGATACGCCTCCCGCGCCACAGCCGGAGCGTCGGGAACGGGGCGTTCGCGCGCCGGCTCCGTCTCGGACGGAGCCGCATCCGGTGCGGGCGACACGCCGGGAGCCTCCGGATCCGTGTCACGCTCTTCGGTCAGCTCCCGCGCCGGCCGTTCCACCGGCTCCGGAGGCTGATACGTGAACATCAGAATAAAGGCAAATACAAGGAGGGTAATCCCTATGATGGTATTTTTTTTATCCATACCCAGTCCCGTCTAACGGGCGTCAACATTTTCAGATAAAGGTTTGGCGCGCTTCGAGCGCTGCCGGCGGGGAATTTCGGCCGGCCCGTCCCCCTTTTCCTCCGGCGCCGGCCGGGGCCCTGCGCAACAGGGACGCCGGGAAGCGAAGGTCAGGCGTTCGGGTACGGGATCAAAGCCCCCCGGGTGAAAAGGATGGCACTTGCACAGCCGCCAGACCGAAAGTCCCAGACCGGCAATCAAACCGTGCCGCCGCAGGCTCTCCCTCGCGTAACTCGAACAGGTGGGGTAAAACCGGCAAGAAGCGACCCCGCCGGTCAGGAAAAACTTCAGCGGGGAGAATGCCACCTGGTACAGGGCGATGACGCCGATCATTACCCGCGAGGGCATGCGCAGAACGCCGTATAGTCCTCTTTTAATTCGCGGATGCATGAGCAATAGCGGCGACCCTCCGGCAAAGCTTGAGAAAACGCTGTTCGAGCTCGCCATAACTTCGTCCCACACACGAACGACGTGCTATTAAAACCAGCGAGCTGCCGCCTGGCAGCGGATCCTGGTTGCGGCGAAAAACTTCCCGCAGGCGGCGGCGAACCCGATTGCGAACCACGGCGTTACCGACCCGCCTCGAGGTCACAACCCCGAGACGCGGCGCCGCTCCCGGACCCGTTCCGCGCTCAGTTCCGAGGAGAAAATAGGCGACGAAGGGCCCACAATCGACAAACACACCATTCTCGCGGACGGTTCGGAACTCCGCGGCTTTCCGCAGGTGCTGAGCGGGGAAAAAGCGCATCGGAAGCGGTCATGAGCCGATCGGGGTCAAGCGGCCAGGCGTTTGCGTCCCTTGCGGCGGCGATTGGCCAGGATTTTGCGCCCGGCGCGCGTCGCCATACGGGCGCGGAAGCCGAATTTACGGGCTCGTTTGAGTTTGGAAGGTCGGTAAGTCGGTTGCATGACAGTTAATTATCCAAGTGTTGGAACCGGAGAAAAACGAAAAGAATCAGCCCTTTCGACGGGTCTGTCAAGCCCTCGCCGCGAAGGTTTTCCCGCGCATCGGCCGATGCGGGCGAAAAAAACAGGGGCGGGAACGGCCGGGAGCTGGCGCCGGACCGGAATCACTCGTCATCCCACGCGAACTCCGCGTAGGAATCGCGCCGGTGGCGCACCCCGACCGGACGCCCGAGAACCTCCTTCAGGACAAACGCTTTCTGGAGTCCGTCCCGACTGTGAAGCTCGTCCAACACCGCGTTCAGCGAGTAGGTGCCGTACCGGCGGTAGACTTCGCCCGCCCGGTGCTCGAAGGCACCGCCTCCCCCGATCTCATCCGGGTTCGCCGCCTCTCGCACGGCCGCGCGCCGGGCATCGCGCGCTTCTTTGACCCGCCGGAGCTGGGCTTTCAATTCGCCCTGAAAATCACGGCCCGCGGGTGCCGCCGCCGGCGGTTCCACCCATTCCGGTTCATCCGGCTGCGCTTCACCGTACCGTTCGAACTCGGTCGGAAAACCGGTGTCGAAAAACTCGGTTGCGGGAGGCGCCGCCTCCCGGGGCGTCTCCACCGTGGCGGTTTCCGATTGCGCCGACGAGGCATCCCCGGATTTCCCCTGTTGCCGGGCCACGATCTTGCGGCGGATCTCCTCCTGGATCCGCCGCGCCTCCTCCGACGTCTCCGATTCACTCGGTGGCGGCCCCTCCATCTCATCGCCCCCCCTGCCCCTCGAAAAGAGGTAGAGCAGCACGATGATGATCGGAATGAGAAACTCGAACCAGTTATCCATCGGGAATCAGCCTCTTGCGCGCCCTACTTGCCGCCGGGCTTGGGAGTCGCCCCGGGAGTATCGCCCGCATCCGGACGGGCGATGGATTTGCGCATGTCGGTATCGGACTGGATATTCATGAAGCGCTGGTAATCCATGACCCCGAGATTGCCCTGGCGGAACGCCTCGGCCATGGCGAGCGGTACCTGGGCCTGGGCCTCGACCACCTTGGCCTGCATCTCCTGGACCTTCGCCTTGTTTTCCTGCTCGAGCGCCACCGCCGCGGCACGGCGGATTTCGGCCTGGGCCTGGGCCATATTCTTGTTCGCCTCGGCCTGGGCCTCCTGAAGCTGGGCGCCGACGTTCTCGCCGACATCCACATCGGCGATGTCAATGGAAAGAATCTCGAAGGCGGTCCCCACGTCGAGCCCGCGCTGCAGCACCATCTTGGAAATCGCGTCCGGACTTTCCAGGACCGTTTTGTAGGAATCGGCCGAGCCGATCGTCGTGACGATGCCCTCGCCCACCCGGGCGATGATGGTTTCCTCCTTGGCACCGCCGACAAAACGATCGAGGTTGGTCCGCACGGTCACCCGGGCCCGCACTTTCACCTGGATACCGTCTTTGGCGACCCCGTCGATGGTCGAACGACCCTGGGCCGGGTTGGGGCAATCGATCACCTTCGGATCGACCGATGTGCGGACCGCTTCCACGACCGACTTGCCGCTGCCCCGCGTGGCGAGGTCGATCGCACAGGCGCGGGTAAAGTCCAGCGGGATCCCGGCTTTCATGGCCGCGACCAGCGCCTGGACGGTGGGGATCAGGCTTCCACCCGCCAGGTAATGGGCTTCGAGTTCGTCGGAGCTCAGCTCGATACCGGCCTTTTTGGCCGTAATCCGGGCGTCGACCACCAGTCCATACGGAACCTGGCGCAGCCGCATGGCCACGAGGTTGGTGATGCTGACATAGGCACCGGCCAGCCAGGCGCGCAACCAAACGCTCAGGAAAGAGAAAAAGATGCCCGCCGCGATCACGACGATGACACCAAGAACGATAAGGACAATAACGGTTGGGTTCATAGCTTGCTGACTTTCACTCGGAAATTATCGACATCGACCACTTTCAAGCGCGCACCGCGATTGACCAGGCCGCTCTGGGAAAAAGCCTCGTACTGTTTTCCCTCGATCTTCACTAAACCGGTAGGGGAAAGGGTCGTCAAGGCTTCACACTCGAGCCCGATCAATTCGCGCTCCCCCGCGGGCTTCTGGCTGGTCCCGGAAATGGCGTCATCCAGGAAAAGACTTCCCCCGAGCCGTGTCCGGGGCAGAATCTTCAGTTCCAGGACCAGGCAGGCGACGGCCAGCACGGAAAAGATCATGAACGTGAGCATGCCCCCGCCGGCCCCGTACTCCACAAACGCCAGCACGCACCCGCCCAGCATGGCGAGCGCCCCGATCATGCCGAGGATTCCGCCGGGAACAATCAATTCGAAGAAGAAAAAAACCAACCCGAGGACAAACAATCCGATAATCAGGCTCAACATAGGTCAGGAGAGGACGCTATCAGGAAATCTCGCGCACGATAAGCACGAAATCACCGTACCGGACCACCTCGATCTCCGCCCCGGCCTCGGCGCTTCCGTATTCGGCGCGGGCCTGGAAGCGCCGGCCGTCGATCTCCACCTCGCCGCTTGGATACAGGTCGGTCACGGCTCGTCCCCGCGCCCCGATCGGCGGCTTACCCGAGATGCCGGAGGCCGGCGACGCGGCGGCCCCGGTCTCCGCCCCCGGTGCCCCCTCCCCCGCCAGGACTCCCTGCGAGGAACCGGATATAGCCGAAGTGAGGATCAACCGATCGAGGAACCACGAGCGCGGAACCAACCGGGCGAACAGGATGGCGAGCACAAACGCCAGGATCAAACCGGCGAAGACATTGAGTGTCGGCTCGATCAGGACTTCGGGCGAAAACGAAAAGCCTTCTTCCGGCCAGATATCGGCCATACCGTATATCAGGGAACCGAGCACAAACAGGATCCCCAGAACGGCGAAAACAAACGTGCCCGGTAAAAAAAAGACCTCGACCGCAATAAAGACCAGCCCCAGGAGAAAAAACAGAACCGGCTCGTAGCCGGCGAGGCCCGCCGCGTAATTGCCGAGGAAAAAAATCGCCAGGGCCGTGACACCGATTATTCCGAACACCCCGAACCCCGGACTCTGTGCCTCGAGGTAGAGCATGACCAATCCCAGGCCGATCAGGATCGGCGCGATGCTCGCAATGTACTGGGTCAGGTGTTCGGACCACGTCACCGTGAATTCCTTGATCTCGTATTGGCCCGCGCCGAACCGGTCATCGAGCAGCGCTTCTATGGAATCGTGTACCCCCGCCGCCAGCAGGGGAAAGGGAGGGTCACCGTACTTTTTCACCGCCTCGCTGGCCGTCAGGGTCAGGAGTTCTCCTTCGGCGGAAATCACTTCGTCGTCGATGATCAGCTCGAAACTGGCGTCCACCATCGCCGTCAGCACGTCCGCCCGGTAGGGCACCTCTTCGGTGAACGAACGTATCCGCGCTTTGAGGAAACTCAGGATCTTCTGCTGCATGGCCTCCGGGATATCCTCCCCGGTGGCGGTAACGGGCGCAGCCGCCCCCATGACGCCGCGCGGTGAAAAATAGATTTCCTTGGTTGAGGCGGCAATGAACGCTCCGGCGGAGATCGCGTCCGGATTGACAAACGTGAGGGTCTCACCGTCAAACCGGCCCATCATCTCCATGATCTCGAGCGTGGTATCGAGCCGACCGCCCGGCGTATCCATGTCGAGCACCACCAGGTCGATCCCCTCCGCCACGGCCTCCTTCATTCCCCGGCGCAGAATGTACTGAATGGGTCGGCCGATCTGATCCCGCACCGGCAGGATGTAAACCGTCTTGATATCACCGGCTTCCGCCGGTTCGGCCCGCTCGCCGGCCTCCGTTTCGTCCCCGGCGGAATCGCGCGGCTCCGAGGCCATCAAACCGGCACCGGCCGCGATCAATACGAGAGCGAAAACCCTGCGAAAACCCTTTAACATAGCGTTGGACAAATGCTTATTAAAAGGTAGGCCGCATTCCGCGACCGTGCAACGCAATTTGCGAAAAAGGGTCGACGGGAGGTTGGAAAACCGGTTTTTACTGGATTCCCGGACGAAAAGGGATAGGGTGGCGTTTTTTATCCTTCCCGCAATCCAGGAACCCTGATCCGCAAGTCATGCCGCATCTACACCATTCCAGCCGAACCGGCAATCCGTTCACCGTCGCCCAGGCCGAACCCGACGCCCGGGCCGTTTTTATTCGCCGCACCTACGGCCACCTGGCCGGGGCCATCCTGGCATTTGTCCTCCTCGAAACGGCCCTGCTGCAGTGGCCGGGCGCCGGCGACCTGGCTGCGACCATGACCACCGGCTACAACTGGCTCCTGGTCATCGGCGCCTTCATCGCGGTATCCTGGATCGCCGACAAGTGGGCCCGTTCGGAAACCTCGGCCCCGGTGCAGTACCTCGGATTGGCCGTCTACGTGGCCGCCCTTTCGGTCATATTCCTCCCCCTCCTCTACGTGGCCGCCCATTACTCCAGTCCCGATGTCATCCCCACCGCCGGAATCATTACCGGCCTTCTCTTCGGCGGGTTGACCGCGACCGCGTTTATCACGCGCAAGGATTTCTCCTTCCTGCGGGGAGTGATCACGGTTTCGTTCTTTGTCGCGCTTGGCATCATCGTCGCCAGCATCCTCTTCGGTTTTTCCCTCGGCGTATTCTTTGCCGCCGCCATGGTTGCCGTCGCCGGTGCGTCGATCCTCTACACGACATCGAACATCATCCACGAGTACAACCCGAACCAGCACGTCGCCGCAGCCCTGGCGCTTTTTGCCGGAGTCGGGCTTCTTTTCTACTACGTTCTCTACCTGCTCATGGCCCTCAACCGGGACTGAGCCTCCGGATCCGGCGCGCCCGGACCCGGTGCTACTCTCCCTGCACCGTCACGAGAACCGTACGCGTGTGGCCCGCCAGGCGGTGTTCCCAGAGGTAAACCCCCTGCCACGTCCCCAGCGCCATTCGCCCGCCGGAAAACGGAATGGCTTCCGATGTCCGTGTCAGGGCCATTTTGATGTGGCTGGGCATATCATCCGGTCCCTCCATGGTGTGGACGAAATCAGGATCGTCCTCCGGGACCAGCTTTTCGAAAAACATCTCGAGGTCCCTGCGGGCGCTGGGATCGGCGTTTTCCATGATGACAAGACTGCAACTGGTGTGACGGCAAAACACCGAAACCACCCCGCAGTCCATGCCGCTTTTTTCCAGGACCGCGGCGAGATCGCGGGTGATTTCCCGCGTCCCTTTTCCGCTGGTCTGGATTTTGAGCGTAGCCTGGTAAACCGCCATAATTCCCCGCAGCAAAGGAGCGCTTCCCGCCAAACGCAAGGAAAAGCGCCCGGCCTCAACCTTTGGGCGCGATCATGGTCATCGGGTCGAGGGCTTCATCGAGCGTCTTCTCGTCCAGAAGCCCCTTCTCCAGCACCACTTCGCGGAGGGTTTTCCCTTCGGCAAAAGCCTGTTTGGCCACCTCGGCCGCGTTGTCGTAGCCAATATGGGGATTGAGCGCGGTGACCAGCATCAACGAACGCCGGACCAACTCCTGGCAGGTCTCCCGATTGGCCTCGATCCCCTTGACGCATTCGCGGCTGAAAGTTCGGGCGCCGTTGCTCAGGCAGGTGATCGAGTCGTGCAGCGCGTAGGCGATCAACGGAATGGTCACGTTCAGCTCGAAATGCCCGTCGCGTCCGGCCATGGCCACGGCGTTCGCCATGCCGTTGACGTACATCCCGACCTGCACCAGCATTTCACTCATCACCGGATTCACCTTTCCCGGCATGATCGATGAGCCCGGCTGAGTGGCGGGCAACTGGATCTCGCCCAGCCCCGAGCGGGGTCCGGACCCCAGCAGGCGGATATCGTTGGCCACCTTGGTCAGGCTGGCGGCAATGGCCGCCAGGATCCCGGCCACCTCGACGCAATCGTCGCGGCCGCCCTGGGCCTCGAAGTGATTGTCCGCCTCGCGGAAAGCGATTCCGGTCTTCTCCGCGAGGATTCGGCAGACGCGTTGCGGGAACTCGGGATGGCAGTTGATTCCGGTTCCCACCGCGGTCCCGCCGATGGCGAGTTCCAGGAGAAGATCCACCGCCCGGCGGGCCCGGTCGCGGGCCTTCCCGACCTGGGCGGCGTAGCCGGAGAACTCCTGGCCCAGGGTGAGCGGGGTGGCATCCATCAGGTGCGTGCGGCCGATCTTGACCAGGTCGCTCCATTCCCGTGCCTTTTCGTCCAGGGCGGTCGCAAGTTCGTCCAGGGCCGGCACCAACTCCTCCTTGAGGGCAAAGGCCACACTGACGTGCAGGACCGTCGGCACAATGTCGTTCGAGGACTGCCCGAGGTTGACATCGTCGTTCGGGTGCACCGGGCGCCGGGAGCCGATCGTCTCGCCGGCCAGCTGGCTCACCCGGTTGGCGATCACTTCGTTAATATTCATGTTCGACGAGGTCCCGGAACCGGTCTGAAAAACATCCACCGGAAAGTGTTCGTGCCACTGACCGCCGTAAACCTCCTCCGCGGCTTGTCGGATCAACTGGGCCTTCTTTTTGTCGAGTTTGCCCAATTCCTCGTTTGCCGTGGCGCAAGCCGCTTTGACCAGGCCGAGTCCGCGGATAAACGCCGACGGCATCGGGCGGCCGCTGATCGGGAAATTCAGTACCGCCCGCTGAGTCGAGGCCCCGTAAAGGGCATCTTCCGGGACCTGCATTTCTCCCATGGAGTCTTTTTCGATTCTCATATCTTTTCCGTATTTCGTGTTCCAACCAAAACCTCTGCCGGATTGACAGTCCGGGGCGAGTCGGCTGCGATCGCCCCTTTTGCCGACACAACCGTTCCCGCCAAAACCACCGTGCAAACCGCCCCCTTACCCGCCGCTCGATGAAATCACCGCCATACCCATTGTGCGCGAGCGCAGGTACCCGCTGAGGCGAAGGAGGCATTCGACCGGCGGCAACGGCTCGAACGGTTCGATCGCCCGCTCCGCCTGCCGCGCTTTCTCCAGCACGGTTTCCGCCACTTCGGAATGAACCCCGCGGTCAACCAAACGTGCCAGCCACATTTCGATTCTTTCCTCATTCCCGGCCCGGACGTCCCGGTGAAACGCCTCCTTTTCCGCCTCGCCGAGCCTCTGCAGGAGCAGGATCACCGGGAGCGTGTATTTCCCGCCCGCCAGGTCCGTGCCCAGTGTTTTACCGACCTCCTCCTCTTTGCCGAAAAAATCGGTCAGGTCGTCATAGACCTGGTAGCCGGTACCCAGGCTGACCCCGAAACGGCCCGCGGCTTCGCAGAAATCGTCTCCGTATTCACCCAGCCGCGCCCCCAGGAAGCAGGACACCTTGAACAATTCCGCCGTCTTCAGTTCAATCACCCGGAAGTATTCCTCCAAACTGATATCGAGCGAACCGCGGCGGGCGGTTTGTGCGATTTCGCCCGCGCAAACCCGCCGGGTGGCGCGGGAAACCAGCCGGCAGACCTCCGATCCGGGGAAATCCGTGGAGAGGTTGACGGCATGGGCGAAGAGGGCGTCGCCCAGCAATACCGCCGTGTCCGGCCCGAACTTCCGGCTTGCCGTGGAGCGCCCGTGCCGCACCGCGGCCGAATCGAGGATATCATCGTGCACCAGGGTCGCCAAATGGACCAGCTCGATTACCGCCGCCACCTTGACCAATTCCGGCGACACGGCACCTTCTCCCCTCCAACCGGCAAAAAATACCAGGGCGGGACGCAAACGCTTACCGCCGCGCCCGAGGCAGTAGCGGACGTAATCGCGGATTTCAGGTTCAAAGCTCCCCGTCTCCTTCTGAAGAAAATCATCCAATGCTTGCATGTGCGGAGCCAGGGAGGCAAAAAGCGACAGACTCTTGTTCCCCTTCCCCGTCGGTGTAAGAAATTTTTCGCTGGCAAGCATGAATGAATACCTGAGATTACGAGACCATCAAAGGCGTGCCGCAAGGAACGGCGCAATCTATTTTTCCGGCGCCGGCAACTATAAGGGAAAGCGATAATGACTGACAATCCTCTATTGATACTCCTCACACTCGGCATCGCCGCATACGTCTTCAAACTCTGGCTGGACGACTATCGGCAGACCGAAAAAGGCACCCCGCCCCCCGGAGCCCTTCCCGGCGCCCGCCGGACCACCCGCACGGCGGTCCTGGTCGCGGTGGGGGGAGCCTTGATCATTCTGGGACTGGAAACGGGGGGAGAATACGCCCTCGACATCGTCGAGGATCAGTCGGAAATCACGGTTCTCTTCGGTGTTTTTATGCTCGCGGCCGCATTTTTTGAAGAGCTCATTTTCCGGGGATACCTCGTCGTGCAAAACCGGGGAAAAGCCGCGTTAATCGCCAGCATCATCTTCTTTTCCCTGGTTTTCACCCTGGCACACCCCTTCCTCTGGGATTTCGAGGGGCCCGAAAACGGTTGGCGATTCTGGGAGGGCGTCCTCACCTTCGATTTTTCACTCAAGGCCTGGTTCAGCACCTCGATTGTCTTCGTGAATTCGCTCTGGTTCTATACCGTTCGGTTTTACGCCCTCAACGCCACCCGCTCCCTTATCCCGTGTTTCGCCGCCCATCTCTGCAGCAACCTCGGGGTATTCGGGATCAAAGCGGCCCAGGGGTTCGTCACCGGTTGGTGGTAACAAAAAGCGCCCTTCCGGATCCGTCCCGGGGGCGCTTGATGCGGGGCTTCCAGACGGAAGCCCGGTTTCACGAAAAAGGAAACCTTCCGGCCAGAACCCGTACGATTCCTATACCGCCTCCTCAGCCTCCTCAGCCTCGTCAGCTTCGTCAGCCTCGTCAGCTTCGTCAGCTTTTTCAGCCTCCTCGCCGACGGCATCGTCACGCTCGACCTCTTCCCCGTCGACTTCCCTGTCGTCAACGTCCTCCTCGTCGACCTCTTGCGCCCAGTCGCTGCGGCTGAAATCGATAAATTCCTGCATCTGCCGCTCCCGCATTTCCAGGCTTTCCCGGTATTGCCGTTCAAACCGGTCGAGGTTTTCGACCAGGTGGCGAATGGCACCAACGGTGTCGACCGTTACCGTTATCGATCCACCGATCAGCAAACGATAGTGATGATCCCGAAAGTCGGCGTGCATCTCCGCTTCAAACCGGTGTTTCGACGGGTACAGGTAAACCTCCCCCACCGAACCCCGGAACTCGCGCAGAAACAACTCACTTTCCTCGTCCGCCTGTTTCCGGCGGACGAACTCCCGGGCTCCGACCACCCGGCGCTCGAACTCCCCCAGGGCTTCGGCCAGCAATTCCCGCTGTTCGGCATCGCCCGGCACCAGCTTGAAGGTGAGTCCGACGATATCGTCCCCGGTAATAATAGCGGCGTTTCGCTCCAGAAAACGCCCTTCGTAGGGATCAAAATACCTCTCGGGAAAGATGCGAAGCTCCAGGTTCTCCACCGCCCGGCGCTGGCGGGCCGATTCGGCGCCGGGCATGTCCAGGAGGACGTAGTACCGGTCTCCGACCAAATCCGGGCGCTCCCGCACCCCGCTCAAGTGGTACGGGCCTTCCTCCACGGCCTCTTCCAACTCGGCGGGCTCCGGTTCCGCCGGCACATCCTCGACGACCGCCAACTCCTCGGTTTTTTCCACCGGCTCGTCGGAAACCCCCTCCTCGGCGACCTCTTCCGGGACCCGGCCGGCGACCGCCAGAATGGCTTCCTCGTGATGAGGTGCCGCCCCGATGGCCTCTTGAACAATTTCATCCGCCCGATCCGGAGCCACCCGCAAAGCCGCCTCCACGATCGACCCGGTCCAGTAGGCTTCTTCGTCGGCCACCCGGCCCACCGAGCGACGGGTCGCCATCCCGGCATTCGCCGGGAAGGTCCCCACGAGCGACTCGACCAGACTGATCTCGCGCTGCAAACGGGCCGGCAGTTCATCCGGCTGATCCGCCGCCTCGGAAGCGTCCGGCTCCTCCTCACGCTCCGGTTCGTCCGTTTCACCGGCCGCATCGGCTTCTGCCTGCCCGGGATACGCTTCCGCCACGGCCGCCTCAATCGCGTCGCGCCGTCCGGGAGCGGCATCGGCGCCCGCATTGACAATCTCGGCTATTTTCCCCGGATCCTTCTCCGGCAATCCGTCGATACCGCTCACCACGATCGCCGGGGCCGACTCGGGAAAACTTGCCGCCAGCGACCCGACGATGGCCACGGCATTGTCCGGGTCCTCCGCCACCGCCTCGGTTACCGAGGAAAACCGGTCGCTCCCGGCCGTCTCGCTCCCGGTGATCAAGGCATCAGGGTCTTGATCGCCCCGGATCGCGGGCGCACAAAGCGTCCCGATCCAGGCGAACACCGCCAAATACTGTACGAGTTGTTTACGTTTCATGGTCCTCCTCCTGTTACCTGCGTTGACGGGGACCGGTGCGGGCTCCACGGCTCTCCCGGGTTCCCTCCGGATCGTCCTGCTCCAGGTCCTCCATCATCTGGCGGATCTGCTCCCTCTGCTGTTCACTGCGCCAGCGAGACAGCTCCTCGAGATACTGCTCTTCCTCGGCCGTCCGCTGGTATTGCGATCCCTGGATCTCGCGGTGCGACAGATCCATTTCCATCATCCGGCGTTCGTCGATGAAATCGGTGTAATTGTGCCGGTCGGGATCGGTAATGGTCGCCGTGATAAAGATAATCTGGTCCTTCCTCAGGCTGTCGCGCGAATCGCTCCGGAACAGGCGTCCGACCACCGGAATGTCCCCGAGCAGCGGCACCTTGCTTTCAACGGTCACCGAATCCTCGTCCGCCAGACCGCTCATGGCCAGCGTCTGTCCGCTTTTGACCATCACGTTCGAGGTCACGGTGCGCTGCCGGATGGTGGGGATAACCTGACCCTGCCCCAGCGTTTGTGTACCCACCACATTGTTGATTTCCGGGCGGGCCCTGAGATTTATCAAGTCGCCGCCACTGATCGTGGGCGTGACCGCGAGCATAATACCGGGAAGCGGTTCCAGCAGGATCGGCTCCTCGAAGGATTCCCGTACCGGATCTCCCGGCTGCCCGGTGCCGAAGACGTTGATGGCACCGTCACGGTAGAGGTGGTCGATCACCTGGATCTCCGCTTCCTCCGCGTTCATGGTCACCACCGTCGGACTGGCCGTCAGCCGGGCGTCCGTCTCGCGCTGCAGCGCCGTCAGAATCGCATTGAACTCGGAGGCGTTGAAAATCGCCTCGGAATGGCGGGCGGTGCCCACCGATTCCATCAGGTCGCTGAAACCCGGATCCGCCTGACCGCGCATGCGTTCCCACCGATGGGTCGCCGGGCCGGCCGACACCTCCATGCCATCGGCGAGCGATTGCCATTTGACCCCGAGGTCGCGGGCGTCGGTCCCCGACACCTCGATGAACATCGCTTCGATGAGAACCTGCTGGGCGGGCTGGTCCAGCCGGTCGACCAGGCTCTGCACCTCGCGCATCTTCCCTTCTTCCGCGGTCACGATCAGGACGTTCGTTCCACTGTCGACCTGGACCTGCTGCACCCCGGAAAGGTTACTGACGAGCTCGGCAATAGCCGAAGCCGGGGGAAACTTAACCTGAATGACCCGGGTGGCCGGCGGTACCGCTTGAATCCGGTCCAGGGTTTCGATCCGGATAATGTCATCCCGGTCGATGTAGCCGTATCCCACCTGCGAAAGCGAAACGTCGAAGACCTGCTGCCAGCCCACGTTGCGCAACCGGATGGTGGCGGTCGCCTCAGCCCCCATCGTCATGAAATCCTGCGGAATGACCACATTAATGTCCGCCGCCGACGATACCCGCGTAACGATATCCGCGATGGGTACATTGTCGAAGTTCACCGTCATCGTACCATCGTCGTGCATGGTCACCTGTTCGTCCGGAACCCCCAGGTCGACGAAGTCATCCCTGACCACCTGAATGATCCCCTCTTCTTCAACGTACGTGTACCCGATCGGTGACAACACGATATCGAACACCTGCCGCCAGGTCACATCCCGCAACTGAACCGAAGCCTGACCCGTCAGTTCCTCCGGTATCACCAGGTTGAGTTCGTAAAGATCCGCCACGCTTCGAAGGATGGTGCGGATATTCGTATCGGGAAAATCGACCGAGATGGTTTCCAACTCTTCATCTTCGATCTCGGCGTACTCATCGTCCCCTAAGACCGCCGGAGCATCCGTCTCCTCGTCTTCTTCGACGCGGAGCTCGTCATCGGCAAGCTCCCGCAGGGCTTCGCCCGCCGCCGCCGAGACAACATCCTCCTGTCCGGGTGCCTCCGCGGTCGCGGCGGCGACAATATCCTGCATGGATTCCGGCGCCGCTTTGACCGCCGCCCGCACGATGTCGGACACATTATCACCGTCCGGCAGTCCGGCCACAATGCTGCGGACAATCGCACCGGCCAATGCGGGATATTCCCGGCACAGAGCCGCGGCCAGCTCCGCCGCCCTCTCCGGCTCCCCGGCCACCGCCTCAACGACGGGATCGAAGCGCGTCACATCGTCGCGCTCATCCGCCAAGTGTTCCAACAATGCCTCAATGGAGGCGGACTCGGCAGACGATGCCTCCTCCGCCGAAACAGGCTGCGACAGCATCGCGCCGGCCAGCAAACACAGTACCAGTTGTCTGGGGTTCATTTTTTTCATCTTTCTTGAGTTAAAGGTTTCTTTCAATTTCCTCATCATTCATTCTCAACGTGTAGGAGGAAGCTGTAATCTCCACCACCTGCACCTCATACGTTCGCCCTTCGTATTCAACCGACAGATACTCACCCGCGCCGAGGCGCCGGCCATCGAAAAGCAGAAAACGTCTGCCTCCCATCTGCATAGTACCGTCCGGAGAAAGTCTTTCCGCAATCCTGGCCAACCCGGTCGAGGTTCCCGCCACCGCGTCCATACGCGCATGAAACGGATGGGCCACCACACCTTCGAGAAGGGCGTCGATCGACGTTACCTCCGCCTCCACGACCGCCCGGACTCCCTCCAGGACGGCCTCCCGCGTTTCGGGCGGCGCCACCTGGCCGAGGCCCCCGACGGAGCCCGTGAGCGCGACCGTTACAACACAGATTACCCGGATTGATTTCATGGCCGCCCCAGCAGTTCGAGATTAATCGCCATACTCAGAAGAGTGGATTCAGTTTGGCGCGCACGGATTATTTCGAAATTCCTGATCCGGGCAAAATGCCTTCCATTCTCTACCGCGTGAATAAATGTAACCAGATTCACAAAATCCCCCTCAACCGCCATTTCGTATGGAACTCTCAAATACACCGAATCTCCTCCCGCTGCCGCCCGTTGATCCAAAGACGCTATCCGCACACCTGTCTCATCCTCCAGCCGGTAAAAATATTGAAGATTGCGGGCCAGTTCGGACGGACGAACCAGGCGATCGTCGACATCATGCGTAATCGCCCGAATAGAGTCAAGATGCTCGCCGATGTTTAACGAATTTTTGATGTTATCATTGATGCGCGTTCCTTCCCGCGAAGCGCTCTCGAGCGACGTCCTCGCATCCGAAAGCTCGCCGGAACGAACAAAGACAGCAACCACAAGGATCAAGCTGAGGACCGCACAAACAAAAACGATCGGACGCTCCTTGGCTTTATCAATCAGGACACTCGCATTCATCACAGCCTCTCCTACTCCTCGTTATCGGCCTCCAGGTGGAGAACAAAATTAAACGATAGCGTATCCGTTTCCGGATTACGCGTAACCGACGTAACATCGACGTCACCGACGATACGGGAAAAATAATCGTCTTCCGTAAACAGCCGCTCGTAAGCGGAAAGGATATCCGTAGCCTCCTCCGAAATACCCTGCACCCGACCGGACAGGGCCACCCTCGGTCCCTGCTCCACATCGCGACGACTCAAACGGGTGATCACCACCCGATCCGGAACCGTGCGGGCAACCGCGGCCAGGAACTCGGAAGGGGAAACAGGTGCCGCCACGAACCCGAGCAACTCGTCGACTTTGGTCTTCTCGGCGGCGAATTCGCGACCCAGTTCCAACACCTCTTCACTCTGCGGCCCCCGCTCGGCAATCCTCTCCTCCCAGGACGCCACCTGATCCTTGACACTGGCAATTTCGTACTCCCGGTAAACGAAGAATATGAGAAGCGCGCAGGTCACCACGAGCGCACAGCCATTCACAAAGAATGACGTGCGCACCACCTTGACGTCCGGCAACATCGCCGGATCCCGGAAGTCGGGGTGCCAGGACGACGAATGTTTGGAATCTCGTTTACTTCGTTTCATCCTCGGGAAGTTTTGTATCCGCCATGAGACCGAAAAGGCCGAGCCAACGTACGGGTATGGTTTCGGCTTTTATCTCCGGCCCCAACTGAATGCCGTTCTGCTCGAGCCATTCCGGAAAATTGATACTGAAGGGGTCGACGTTTAAATTTTTGGCAAAGGTTTTGTTCAGCCAGGAAAGCTGTTCCGGGGCCCTGATGCACAGAACCTGTCCAACGGACAATCCGGTCTGAACTTCGTAAAACCCGATCGATGACTGCAACTCACGCAGGAGGCGATCGACCAGCTTGGGACCCATTTCCTTGAAATCGAACGATTCGGAATAAAACAGGCGCTGGGCCGCGGCCTCATCTTTGAGTCCGAGTTCCCGCTGAACCACGGCAATCATCGAACGCAACCCCTGGGGAATCACCTGCGCCGAGTCGACGGCACCGGCCTTGATAATAATGACGCGCGTGTCGGTCATCCCGATCTCGAGCACCAGCGTGGGGTGTTCGACCCGGGCGAAACGATGGTAGTCAACCAGCGCTCCGAGGCTGGCGACGCTGCCCAGCTCGAGGCGGTCGGGAAAAATGCCGTGATTGAGGAGGTCCCGCTGGAGGGCGCCAAACTCGTCGGTCGGTGCGCCGCACAGAAAGAACTCCTTCTCCATCAGGCTGCCCACATCGGCGGGAACCCCGGAAGCGGGATTGAGCACGGCGAGACTGTAGGCGGCCGGGTCGATATTGAACTCGGCCCGCACACGCTCCTCGAGGTAGCGGGGATCCCTGGCCTTGCGCGGCTCGTCCACCGTGATCTTTCCCAGCACGCGGTTTTGCGGATATACGCCGCACCGCGCACGGGTGTAGGCACCGCTCCGGGACGGCCTCCCCGCCTTTTCCAGGACCGGTGCAATCCCGCCTTTGCTTTCAGCCGGAACCTCGTGAATTTCCTCCACCGTCATGGGAAGCCCGTACCCGGAGGTACGGGCCAGGAAAAAGCCGGCATTTGAGAATTCGACAAAAAAGGCGCTGTGTTTCGAAGACGGCATAAAATGAGACTTTGTTTTACAAAACATCAACCCCTAGGAAGCAATACGGAAGTGCAACGTTAACCTAAGTTTACAGTTTTTTTAGAGCGATTATAAATCAAAAAGATTGGGCATAACGAAGCCTTTGATCTAAGCTTTTCCCCATGCACCGATCCCGTCGTCCGCCGTTCGCCCTGATCTTACTCTCCCTTCTGTACCTGCTGCCGCGGGCCGAACTGCCGGGAACCGATCCCTTCCTGTGGGAGGCGGAAAAGGACGGGCGCATCAGTCACCTGATGGGCACGGTCCACTCCTCACACCCCCTGGTGCGGGAACTGCCTCCGTCCGTTCTCAACGCGGTGGCAAACGCGGATGTCTTTCTGCCCGAGCTCGAACTCTCGCCACAGAACATCGGAGCCATGCTGGCAGCCGCTTTCGACTGGGAGGACTCCCGCCTGCGGGAACGGCTTCCGGACGACCTCTACCGTCGCCTCCGTCGCACGACCCAAAAGCTCGGCCTTCCGGACCTCGTGCTCGAAAAAGTGTCCTTTGAAATGCTCCCCTTCCTCCTGGGCCATCCGCCGGGCGAGGATTTCACCGAAGTGATGGACGTAAAACTCTACCAGACGGCCCGCGAAAACGGGCTACGTATCGTTGCCCTGGAAACACTGGAAGAGCAACTGGCGGTTTTCCGCGGGGTCGACGAATCGACCACCCTGCAATTGATCGAGGACGCCCTGGACGAAGCCGAGAACCATTACCCGTCCTACCGCAAGCTGATCGAACACTACGCCGCCGGCGATGCGGACGCCATGCACCGGCTCGTGCTGGAGCTGAAGAAGGACGCCCCCGAAGCCTTTCGCGAGGCGCTATTCACCGAGCGGAACCTGACCATGACAAAGCGGGCCCTGCCGCACCTGGAAGCGGGCGGCGCATTTGTCGCCGTGGGACTCGGACACTACTTCGGCGACAAGGGGATCCTGGCCCTCCTGGAGGAACGGGGATACACCATCGAGCGGGTCGGAACCGAACCCGCAACGCCCTAGAACAAGGACACGCCTGGAATCAAGCAGCGCGCCCGGACGCCCCGCGCACTACCAATTGCGCTTTTTGTGACGGTTCGACTTCGAGCGCTTGCGGCGCTTGTGCTTCGAAATTTTCAGTCGGCGTTTCTTCTTCAGGTTACCCATGGCGTGTGATTCGTTTCACGAAAAAAAGAAAAGGGTGGCGTTTCGCTTACCGCGTGTAAAGCACGTTCTCCAAAAAAAACACCGCGCCCGCCCTCCCCGACGCGGCTGAGCCGCAGCCCGCCGCGAGTGTCAACCCCTGCCGTAGCGCTCGATCTGTGCCAGCATGGCGCGAAACCGGGACGGTTCCGGGGCGCAAACCTCGATGCTCCGCCCCGATTCGGGGTCCGGAAATCGAAGCCGGGTCATCACCGCGCACGGGTGGTCGTAAAGCGCCTCCTCCCGGCCCTTGGCCCGGTAATTTCGCTTCAACTGCGACAGGTAAAGCGGGCTGGATCGAGCGTATAAACGGTCTCCCACCACCGGAAGCCCGGACTCCATGGCATGCAAAAGGACCTGGTGACGGCGATTGTACGCCGATTCCGCCTCCCAGAGGGTATAGGCGCCGAGAACCCGCTCCCGCCGAAAATGGGTGATCGTGCGTTTCCCGTTCGTGTGGGACACCAGCATCCGCTTCGACCCGGCCGGATGAGTCAGGGGCAGATCGCACCGACGCTCGTCCTCCTCGACGCGCCCCGACGCGAGGAAGCGATAGCCAAACCCGAACCCGCTCCCCCCCATGGCATTCTTCAACGTCGCCTTCGCATCCTCCGATTTGGCACAAAGGAAGATGCCGGCCACTTCGGGATCGGGAAAAGTCACCGCGTGCACCGGGCCGATACCCAGCCTCTTCAGCTGCCCTTTGCCGAGCTCGGCATCGCGTCGCAGGGCGTCCAGCAGGGTGACCCCGCCACCGGTGCTCCCCAGGGCATCCCGCGTCGCCGGAATCCCGGCCGGTTTCACCAGGGCGAAACACGCCTCCGAATCAAACAGCAGGGGAAGCCGCAGAGGACGCTCGTGCAGAATGCCTTCCGGAAAACTGATAAACCGTTGACTCATCAAAAGAAAACCCCCCGGGCCCGAAGGCACCGGAGGGTTTGAGTAGGATGGGAGGAGGAAATTTTAAAAAATCTTCAGGCCCCGAAAATCAGGTGTGAGCATGAGGCCTTGTGCCTTCGCGCCACGTTGGGGTGAATGATCCGGCTTTTGGCAGCCTTGTCAAGAGCGGAAACAAACTCGCGGGCCATTTTTTGGGCCTCTTCTTTATTGCCTGCCGCATCGGCACGCCTCACCGCCCGCGCCAGCGTTTTCAGCCGGCTTTTAATGCCGCGGTTATGCTCGGTCCGGCGCTCGGTTTTGCGCACGTGTTTGACTGCTGACTTGGTATTCGCCATGAGTGAAAAGCGCTACAAAACTCCGAAAGCCCCGCTTTCGTCAAGGGAGAAATCAAAAAAAGTTAGTTTTGAGGCCTGTAAGCCGGATTCTGTATCGCCCGCCTCACGAAAAGCGGGGATGGCACTCATTTATCTATCCCGGTGGAACCGGAATTCCCGCGGAAAGCGGGATGCGACCTACCCGGGGCGTTTTCGACGGGCCGCCGTACCCCTGTTTGATCTTGCACCGGACTGGGTTTATCCTGACCCCCGCGGATCACTCCCGGGGCGGTGGGCTCTTACCCCACCCTTTCACCCTTGCCGCCCCGAAAGCTGAAAAAATCAACCTCCGGGGAGGCGGTCTGTTTTCTGCGACACTATCCGTCGCCCCGCCTTTGCGGCGGAGCGCCCCCGGTTTCCCGGGGAGTCCTGCCCTTCGGTGTCCGGACTTTCCTCTTTATCCTTTCAAAGCAACAACGGGACCGGAGGTCCCGCGCCGCAAACGAAAGACAAAGCGAGCACCCGGCCTCAAAACTAACTGTCGAAATATAAGATGCGCCCGCAGTTATCGCAAGCCGCAATCTCTTTTCCCCGCCGGGCTTCACTTTCCACCCCCGCCGAAACCCGGAGGTGGCATCCCTGGCATTTCTTATCCGCCATCG